>CAMDAI010000048.1 GCA_945888585.1 Rickettsia typhi
TCATTAATTGCCTTAATTCTTGAAGAAGGTGAAGATAAATCTAAATTAGATTCATACCAAGTAAAATCAGATTCTGCTCCTAGCAAAACTGAATCTAAAAAAGAAGAAGCTGTGGTAGAAAAATCAGCTACAATTACAACCAGTTCCAATACTAATAATGCCAGCAATAATAAGATTGCTGCCAGCCCACTTGCCAAAAGAATTGCTAAAGAAAATAATGTAAATCTTTCTGGAATTAGGGGCAGTGGCCCACATGGCAGAATAATTAAAGATGATGTTCTAAGCGCTAAATCATCCGGATCTATTTCAGTAGCAAATGGTGTAGTTAGCAGAAATTCTGAAGAATATAGCATTTCTAAAAATAGCAATGTAAGAAAAGTTATTGCCAGAAGATTACTTGAATCTAAGCAAACCGTACCTCACTTTTATTTAAGTGTTGATCTAAAAATCGATAAATTATTAAATTTCCGTAGCGATTTAAATTCAGTTGTTGCTTTAGATGCATCTGGTAATCCAGCTTATAAGGTTTCAGTAAATGACTTAATAATCAAAGCTGTAGCTATGGCTCTTAAAAAAGTTCCGGAAGCAAACAGTACTTGGACTGATGAAGCAATTTTAATTTATAATAATGTGGATGTTTCGGTTGCCGTCGCAATCGATGGTGGTTTGATTACTCCAATTGTAAGAAATGCTGATCAAAAAACTATTCCAGCAATTTCTCTTGAAATGAAACAATTAATTGCCAAAGCCAAAGCCGGCAAACTTCAACCTGAAGAATTCCAAGGTGGCGGATTTAGCATTTCTAACTTGGGAATGTTTGGAATCGATAGCTTCCAAGCCATTGTTAATCCTCCCCAAAGCTGTATTTTAGCAGTTGGAGCTGGAGTTAAAAAACCAGTTATTGAACATGATAAAATTGAAATTCGCGATGTCATGAATGTTACTTTATCAAGTGATCACAGATCGGTTGATGGTGCGGTTGGAGCTGAATTTTTACAAGCTCTCAGAAGATTTATAGAAAATCCAATCTTGATGTTAATTTCCTAAAACTTTCAAAAAGAAAGGGGGGATTTCTCCCCCCTCACGTGAAATTAATCACTCTTAGAAAATCACATAGGTGATAATCATTTGCTACTAACCCAAAAGGGTTATTAGTGTTAAGCCATTATAGATAACACTAACAAAGCTACTATAGGAATAAATATCATATATTTATGTTTTTTGTTAATGTTGTTATAATAAAACGACTATCACTCAAAGTGATAAATAAACAATTATCTTCAAAACTGATAATTGAGTTTTTTGAAAAATCTTCAAAAGCTTTAACACTATCAAAGACTTCTCAAAACTGTGTCCCTCATCTTTTTAAATTCATCTTTACGCATAGGGATTAAACCTTTTTCTACCAAATAACCTTCTTCGCCAATAGCATCCTCGTTAATAATCTCATAGACAAATTCCTTCATTCCCGGAACTAAATTTATATGTTCTTTTTTTAAATAGATAAAAAGCGGCCTGGAAACTGTATATTTTCCACTAATAATATTATCAAAATTAGGCATCACCCCATCTATTTTGATACCTCTAATAATACTACCATTTTGCCTTAAAAAACCAAAGCCAAATATTCCTAAAGCATCTGGATTAGATTTTAATTTTTGTACAATCAGATTATCATTTTCTCCTGCTTCAATAAATTTACCATCAGTTCTAATAATACGGCACATCCTTTTTAAATCTTTACTATTAGTATATTTTTTCTTGAATTCTGATATATCACTACAGGATTTTTCCATTACTAATTCAACAAAAGCATCTCTTGTTCCTGAGCTAGTTGGCGGACCATAAATTATAATTTCTTTATTAGGCAAAGATTTATCAATATCACTCCATTTATGATAAGGATTTTTCACCAATTCCCCATTAAGCGGAATTTTATTTGCCAAAGCTAAAAACAATTGCTTCTTAGTTATAAGAAATTGTTTATTGATATTGCTAGATTCAGCCAAAACTATACCATCATAACCAATTTTTATTTCAATGACTTGCTTAACATTATTCTCATTACATTTCTTAGTTTCGCTTTCTTCTATTCCTCTTGAAGCATTGACAAAATCAGGAAATTTTTCTCCAATGCCTAAGCAAAATAACTTAACACCCCCACCAGTTCCAGTAGCTTCAACCACCGGAGTTTTAAAATCTCCACTCAAACCAAATTTTTCAGCAATCGTAGTAGCAAAAGGATAAACCGTTGAAGAGCCAACCATATGAATATGACTTCTAGCCATAGCATTTGGGCTTACAAAAAGAGTGACAGTGAAGATTGATGTTGTGACAAGAAAAGCTTTTTTTAAGAGCTCTTCCATTTGATGATAAATCATTTCTTAAAAAGATTTGCCAAAAAGAATGATAATGGTACTGCTCTAAAATAAATCAACCGATAAACTAACCGGAAAGTTGCGGGCATGATATTAACATGAAATAAGAAGTCAATATTTATACCAAATTACGAATATTTAATCTTGGTCTTGGTAATTCCTTTGATTGATACAAATATTTAGAAATAAAAAACTCCGTTAAATCAAGCCCTGCAAGCAAATCATTTTTATCTATTTCAGCCGAATCATTTACTAAAAAATTAGGTAATTTTAATAATTTATCATGATATTTTATACCAACTTCTCTTGAAACTGCCCTTCCTGATTTAGGAGAAACATAATATAAATCTTGATCAACTCCGGTTACAGCACAACTAGAGAGATCAATTCCATAACCTAAAATTTGTAATAATAAAATTTCAAATTCGATATATTGCTTTAAAAAAATCTCATCACTTAAAACCAAATTATTTTGTAATTCGAGTAATTTTTCAAATAAATCAGTAATAGATTCGCGCTCTAAAATATTAGATTCAATCAAACTAACAGCGGCATTTAAACAATTTAATTTTAATTGATTGGATAAAATTTCTGCCAAAAAAGATTTCATCAATTCCACTCGAAAAAATCCTAAATTATCACTATTTTTAGCTGTCCAAACAAATTCAACCAAATTACTAATTTGATAAATTGCACTATTTTTTTTACCTAAAGCTCCACGAATAAAACCTGAATAGATGCCGTGTTCTTTTGAAAAAATTTTAACAATTACTGAACTTTCCCCATATTTTCTAACTGATAAAATAATACCCTGATCCTTGATATTCATTACTTTAGAATATTTTCAATTATATCTGGAGAATTTTTATAATCTGCAATCTCATATTTTTCCCTAAATTGATTGCGAAACCAGGTTAATTGCCTTTTAGCATAATTTCTGGTTTTTTGACAAGCTCGACTTAAGGCTTCTTCTTTATCAATCAAACCCTTTAAATAATCTCTAATTTCAAAATAACCAATAGTTTTAGTAATTGGTAAATCATCTTTTGGACTTAATTTCATGAGCTCTTCAACTTCCTTTAAAGCGCCATTTTCAAACATCAAATTCAATCGCTCATTACAATTTTGATATAATTTCTCTCTATCTGGATTTAAATTTATATGAATAAAATCTTCTTTTTTATAAAAAGGATTTTTATCTTGATTTTGCCACCAATGAAGATTTTTTCCAGTTTGTTTTAAAACTTCCATTCTGCGTATAAGCCTTTGTGGATCAAGCTTTGAAAGTCTAATGTCCCCAACATCACCTAAATTAATTAAATTTTTAATAAATTCATCTCTGTCTAATGTTTTATAAAACTCTCTAACCTCATCTTTAATCTCATCCGTTATCTCCGGAATTGAATTTATTCCATTAATCAAACTTGAAATATAAAATCCGGTTCCGCCTGCAATTATAGGAACTTTTCCTGATTTTCTTGCTCTTCCAATTTCATCTCTTGCCAAATTCAACCAATCCATAACTGAAGAAGTTTGATCGTAAGGTAGGATGGAATAAAGTACATGATCAAATGTTTTTATATCATCTGGACTGGGCTGAGAAGAAAGAATTGGCAATTCATTATAAATTTGCATTGAATCTGCATTAATAATTATTGCATCAATTTTACTGGCTATTTTCTTAGCTAAATCTGATTTACCACTAGCAGTGGGCCCTGAAATTATAAGGATTTTTTCCTTATGTATCATCGGAATTTAAATTTTTATTGATTTGCTCATTATTAACTTGATTATGCTTAACAATTTCAGCCTTCAGATCTTCTTTTTTTAAATCACTACGTAACTCATCAACACCATAAACTTGGTGCTCTTCACCATAAATATCAACTATTGTGGTAACTTCTTTTTCTAATTTAATTTTCTCAGCAATCAATTCTTGTTCAATTTCCTGTCTGATTTCACCCAAACCCATCTCATCACCAACTGATTTTAATTCTTTTTTGCTCTCAGCAATAAATTGCTTAAATTTATAAACAAATCTTACAATATTGCGAGCCAGATCAGGAATATCCTTAGGACCAACCATAATCACCACAACTGCCAAAATTATTATAAATTCTATAAATGAAATTCCAAACATATACTAAATCTAAATTATATTTCCAATATACTGAACTGATTTAGTATAATTATCCAAACCTTCCAGTTATATAATCTTGGGTTTGTTGATTTCTTGGATTAGTAAAAATTTGACTGGTCGCACCATATTCAACAATTTTTCCCATATTAAAAAATGCCGTCATATCAGAAACTCGAGCAGCTTGCTGCATTGAATGCGTAACAATAACGATGGTAAAATTTTCCTTTAGCTCATCAATTAATTCTTCAATTTTAGCCGTAGCAATCGGATCAAGGGCTGAACAAGGTTCGTCCATTAAAATCACTTGCGGACTAATTGCAATGGTTCTGGCAATGCAAAGACGTTGTTGCTGACCACCAGATAAACCACTAGCCTGATCATTCAAGCGATCTTTTACCTCATCCCAAAGACCAGCCTTTTGTAAACTAGTTTCTACAATTTCATCAAGATGTTTTCTATTATCAAAAATTCCATGAATTCTAGGACCATATGCCACATTTTCATAAATGCTTTTAGGAAATGGATTAGGCTTTTGAAAAACCATTCCAACTTTTGATCTGAGCAAAACTACATCTAAATTACGATCATAAATATCTTGATTATCAATAGTTATTAATCCTGAGATTTTACAAGATAAAATAGTATCATTCATACGATTAATACATCTAAGAAAAGATGATTTACCGCATCCCGAAGGCCCAATTAAGGAGGTTACGCTATTTTCTTTAAAATTTAGATTAATTCCAAATAATGCCTGTTTTGATCCGTAAAATAAATCAACATCTTTGGCCGATATTTTAACTTTTTTGTCAGTCATGTCAGTTATCTTATTTTGTAAATGGGCGGTAACTATACTTTGCAGGTTTTTAAAATCAATTTTACAGATTTAAACATTTTTAGAAAAATTCAATTTAAACCAAAACATCTTCAATAATTACCTGAGCTGATTCATTACCCATCCAACTATTAATATTTAATTGTCCAACCACATTAATTATTTTAGCCTTATTATTGATCAAAACTTGTCCGATATTATTTTCCATTGCTCCAAAAGCAACTCCTACTAACCCGCTTTGCCAACCAGCCATATTTTTGCTACCAAAAATACAACGTACATGTTTTTTATCCTGACCAATTATATCTGCTTTAGTAATTGATAAATCTTTGATTAAAAATTTTGGCTTATAATTTCCCGCCCCATATGGTTCAAGCATTGCCACTTCTTTAGCCAGCATTAAATTAGCACTATTAATATCTAAGATATCAGCAAATTCTTTAATTGCTTCACCACCAAAAATTGTTACCGCTTCCAACATTTCAGCACATAAAAATTCATGTAAATCTTTAATCTTTCCTGCATTAATTGAAAAACCTGCCGCCATAGCATGTCCACCACCTTCTGTTAACAATCCTGCCAATTTTGCCTTAATTAAAGCTGAGCCAAAATCAACTCCATAAATTGAACGGCATGAAGCTTTGCCAATTCCATCATTAATTGCAATTACAGCTACTGGTTTATTATAAAGTTCCTTAATTCTGGAAGCCACAATACCAATTACACCCGGATGCCATCCTTCTTTAGCTATAAAAATTACCGGAAAATTATTTAATCCGTTTTTTTGAATTTCAGCAACCACCTCATCCAAAACATTTTTTTCAATATCTTTTCTTTGCAAATTATTAGCATGAAGCATTGCAGCAATTTCTTTAGCTTTTTCTTCATCATTTAAAGATAATAATTCCGCTCCAAGATTTGATTTTCCAACCCTTCCGCCAGCATTAATTCTTGGACCCACCACGAAACCCAAATGATAAGAACTGGGTTCTTCACTCAATCCGGCAATATCACAAAGTGTTTTAAGTCCAATATTTTCACGATTTTTCATTACTTTTAAACCCTGCGCCACAAAAGCCCGATTAACTCCGGTTAATGGCACCACATCACAAACCGTTCCAAGCGCAACTAAATCAAGTAAGGTCAATAATTTTGGCTCGGCCAGATTTTGTCTGACATAAAAATTTTCCTCGCGCAAAACTTTATTTACTGCAACCGCCAACAAAAAACTAACTCCAACTGCTGCTAAATTTTTATGCTCAAAACTTTCATCCAAACGATTTGGATTAATCACCGCAATTGCTTCCGGCTTATTAGTTGCGCCCAAATGATGATCAATTACAATAATTTCTAAACCCGCTTTTTTTGCAGCTTCAAGCGGTTCAAAAGCCACCGTTCCACAATCTACTGTAATCACTAAATCAGCACCTTCTTCTTTTAATTTTAAAAGCGCATTAGTATTGGGACCATAACCTTCTAAAATTCGATCCGGAATATAAATTTTTGATTCCAAACCCACCATTTTAAAAAATTTTTTTAAAAGCGCTGAAGAAGTGGCGCCATCAACATCATAATCACCAAATACAACGATTTTTTTCTGATTTTTTATTGCCCAAATAATTTTTTCCACTGCCACATTCATATCCAGCAGTAAAAATGGATCAGGAAGTGCAGATTTAATGGTAGGATAGAGAAAATTATTCACCTCATCTAAAGTAATATTTTGAAGCACCAATAACTTACTTAAAACTTCTGAAACTCCAATTTTCTGAGCAATTGTCAGAGCTAATCTTTGATCATATTTTTTCTGCTTCCAGCTTAATTGCAAAACTGATTTTCCAAAATTATTTGTCATAACAAATTTTATTTTTTACTTAATTGAGTTATGCAAATTACTCGGAACTAAAAATTTCCGTGTCATTTGTCATCTATTGACTTGTGGTTTTTTAATTTATAGATTTAGCTTTTATCTCTTGTTTCTTAGCTAATCCTCATGATAGCATCCATATCTTCATTAATAAAGAGGCTTTATTGCCCTCAAAAAAATATCGCAATTATTGGGTGTGGGGCCAGTGGAATAGCAGTTTTTCATCATTTAGTAAAAAATTATCAAAAAGAAAATAAAAAAATTTCCATCACTATTTTTGATAAAAATAATTTTCAGAATAAAGGGGTCGCCTATTCAACTACTAACACTAATCATTTATTGAACGTTCCTGCTTATCGTATGGGAATTATTAATGATGATCGCAGTGATTTTATTAAATGGCTTAAAGCCAATGATCATGATTATTATGACGGCGATTTTGTACCAAGATCCATCTATGGCCTCTATTTAGAAAGCATTTTAGAATTATCTAAAATAATTGCTAACCAAAAAGGTATAAAATATCAATTTATAAATCAGGAAGTCACTGAAATAAAAAGCAAAAATACTCAATATACAATTGATAAAAAATCTTTTGCTAATTGCGTTTTAGCAACCGGAATAGAGCTAAAAAATAATCCTAAAAATTTCTGGTTTGATAAAATTGAAAATTATTTAAATGATAATGAGATTCACATTTTAGGATCTGGTCTAACCTCATTTGACGCTATAATCTCCCTCCAAGACGCTGGTTATAACGGCACAATTTTTGTTCATTCGAGAAAAGGTTTAATGCCAATTCCACATAATACCAGAACAGGAAATCATCAAAAAATTAATGCTGCGCTAAAATCAGAAGATGCCCAATTACCTCTTTCTCAAATATTTAGAAAATTCAAGCAAGCTTGTAAAGATTCTTCCAACTGGCAAGATACTTTTAACTCAGTAAGACCAATAACTCAGGAATTATGGAAAAATTTTAATGTTAAAAAAAAAGAACGGTTCATACGTCACTGTTTACGTTTTTGGAATGTTCATCGCCATCGCTGCCCTCCTATTCAATATCAAAGAATAGAAAAACTGATTCGTGATAAAAAATTATTTTTTACCACTAAAAAACCAGATACTAAAAAATTAATTAACTGCACCGGATTTAATTTTAGTTTCAGTAACGAGTTAATAAAAGATTTAACTGAATCTGGTATTGTAAAATAT
>CAMDAI010000049.1 GCA_945888585.1 Rickettsia typhi
GTTGTTGCTAATGAAGTTGCATCTAAAAAAGATAAAAACTTTGGTTACGATGCTCAAAATAATAAATTCGTTGACATGTTCCAAGCTGGAATTGTTGATCCGGTAAAAGTGGTTAGAAGTGCTCTTCAAGATGCATCTTCAATTGCTGGCTTATTAATAACCACTGAAGCTGCCGTAGTTGAAGTTAAAGAAGAACATAACCATGCTCCTGCAATGCCTAATATGGGTGGAGGAATGGGCGGTTTCTAAAATTCTAATTTTTTCTTAATTTATTATATCAAAAAAGCCGTAATCATAAACTGATTACGGCTTTTTTTATTCTAAATAAAAATTATTAGAAAATTCATTAAGTTTTTCTTCAAGAACTAATTGTATTAATTTAGATATTTTTTGATTTACGATAGAAACTTTTTTCATTTCGTCATTATTAAAGCTACTTAAAACATAATCAGAAATTTCATAAGCATTATTTTCTGGCCTACCAATTCCCAAGCGCATTCTCAAATAATTTGATCCGATTATTTGGTCTAAATTACGAAGACCATTATGACCAGCATTACCTCCACCAATTTTGGTCTTAATTCTTCCCAAAATAATGTCTAAATCATCATGAAAAACTATTATATTTTCTAAAGGAATTTTATAAAAACTCATTATCAACCTTACCGATTCACCACAACAATTCATGAAGGTTTGAGGTTTTGCAGTTATTATTTTTTTACCAAAAATATTTCCTATAAAAATATGGGAATTAAATTTTGATCCATCAAAAGATAAATTGTAATCTTGAACAATTTGATCAACCGCTAGAAAACCAAAATTATGCTTAGTAAATTTATATTTTTCTCCCGGATTTCCAAGACCAATTAATAAGAACATTTTTTTGACATAAAAAAAGCGTGAATAGTTTTTTGAACCATTCACGCTAAATTTTTTAAGAAATTAAACAACTATTTTTTAGCATCTTTCTTTTCAGCCGGCTTTTTATCAGCGGCCTTTTTATCAGCAACAGGAGTAGCGGCCGCACCAGTAGCAGCTCCAGCAGCAGGAGTAGCTCCAGCAGCAGGAACAGCTTCTTCCTCAACTTTAGAACCACGACCAAGAAGGCTTGCTACAACAAAATTAGCCTTATTAGCTAACACTACATCATTTGGAAGAATTAAATTTGAACCTCTAAATTTTGCACCAACTTGAGATGATCCTATATCAATTTCAATTGTGGTTGGAATAGCTTTTGGATCACAAAAAACTTCAACTTTACGCAAAACAATATGTAAAAAACCACCTTTTTTAATTCCAGGAGATTTATCGCGATTTGCAAATACTAATTTTACTTTTGCTTTTACTTTAGAACCAGCTTCAAATCCCATAAAATCAATATGATCTAAACGATCAGTAACTGGATTCAACTCAATATTATGAGGAACGGCTTTGATCTTCTTACCATCCAATTCAATTTCAGCAATTGAAGTAAAGAGATTACCTTTTAGATATTCTTGCTCCAATTCTTTACTAACCACAGAAATATATATGGCCTTGCCACCTGTATTATGAATTACAGCCGGAACCTGTCCTGACTTTCTAATTCTTCTTGATTCAGCACTTCCAATTTTTTCTCTTGGACTGGCCTTTAAACTAAATATTGTAGTCATAAAACTTGGTAAAAACGTATATGAAATAAAAAAGGAACAAAAATTTTATGTAAAATTCTTAAACAATCAAGGATTTTATTGGCTCATCTTCTTTAAAAAAGACAAAACTTCTTCAACATGGCCATTAACACTAACAGAACGCCATATTTGTACTACATTGCTTTTTTTATCAATAACAAAAGTACTGCGATCAATACCCTGATATTTTTTGCCAAACATTGATTTTTCTTTTAAAACACCATATTTATCGCATAGCTCACTTTCAGTATCGGCAATCAAATTAAAGTTAAGACTAAACTTCTCAATAAATTTACAATGACTTTTTATATTATCTCTGGAAACCCCAATTACAATAGTATCCAACTCTTTAAATTTTTCTATATTTTTGGCAAAATCCTGAGCTTCAATGGTACAACCCGGAGTATCATCCTTCGGATAAAAATACAAAACTACATTCTGACCTCTAAGGCCGCTTAAATCAATGTTGTCACCATCATCACAAGGAAGATTAAAAGATGGAGCAATTTTACCAATCTCTACCATAAAACTTATTTTTTAGATTTATTTTTTAAACTTTTGGCAGTTTTTTTCTCTTTTACTTCAACTTCTAAAGCTGTTTCAACACCAATTTTAGCAACAACATCATTGAATTGTGACTGACTGCAAAGACCAAGCAAAACAACATCTCTTGGTTTAATATTTTTCATATTCCAATGCGTTCTATTTCTGATGGAATCAATCATTTTATCAGTAGTTCCGATCAATTTTTTAATTTGAGCATTGGAAATTTCTGGATAATATTTTAACAAATAAGAAATACCATCTGGTTTATCACCCCTTCTGGCAATTGGAGTATATTTACTGGCTTTTTTACCACTCGGTTTAATCAAACTGGCAGCAGTTTTATTAAGAAATAAAGACGCATTTTCATTTTCTTCGCATCTAGTAATTTCTTCATGGGTTAATTGAGCTGAATTAATTGGATTTTGACCGATAATTCCAGAAGCAACATCACCATCAGCAATTCCTTGCACTTCTAATTCATGCAATCCACAAAAATTAGCAATTTGCTTAAAAGTTAAGGCTGTATTTTCAACTAACCACACTGCGGTTGCTTTGCGCATTAAAGGCAATTCTTGATTACTCATATCAGTTTAAAATTGAGATTTTGACAGAAATGTCTATTTAAAGACTAAGGGGCAATTAAACTATCTGTCTTAATTTAAGTCAAGCCTAAATAGCGGCTCTATTAAAAAGAGTAAAAAAATTTTCAGTTGTAACTTCAAATAATTCTTCCTTAGAAATATTACGCAAATCAGCAATAAATTCAGCGACATTTTTAGTATAAGCCGGCTGATTAATTGTGCCTCGATATGGAACTGGAGCTAAATAAGGAGAATCTGTTTCAACTAAAATACGATTTAATGGAGCTGATTTTACAAAATTCTGTAAATCTATGGCATTTTTAAAAGTAACAATTCCAGAAATAGAAACGTAAATTCCCAAATCAAGCGCTCTTAATCCTAGTTCTTTACTACTTGAAAAACAGTGAAGCAAAGCTTTAAATTCGCCTTTTTTCATTTCATCTTCCAAAATTTTAATCATATCCATATCAGAATCACGATTATGAATTATAAGCGGAAGACCAGTTTTTCTAGAAGCTTCAATATGTTCTAACAAACTTTCAATCTGATTTTCTTTTTTAGCAGTTTGATAAAAATAATCTAAACCGGTTTCACCAATACCAATTACTTTATCATTCTCATTACAAATTTTAATTAAGTTTGCAGCTTTTATTTTAGGTTGTTCATCAACATTATTTGGATGAATTCCAACCGAGGCAAAAACATTGTCATATTTTTTTGCATAAAAATAAATTTTCTCAAACTCAGTAATTTTGGTACAAATTGTTTGCAAAATTTTAACATTATTTGCAATTGCATTCTTTATAACTTCATCCGCAGAAATTCCCTTAAATTCAATTAAATCAAGGTGACAATGACTATCAACAATAAAATTATACATTATTTTCTCTAATTTTTGTGGAAGAAATATTTACTTTTTTAATTTTAAAAAAATAAGATTTTTTACCATTTATTTTTAAATTATAAAGCCACGCTCGGCTTTTTTTAGCTAAATTAAAACTATCATCTCGATCAAAAATTACTAACGGAATTAATTTAATAATTTTCTGCCAATCTTTCCATAAATGGAAATTAATAATACTATCTGCACCCATTACTAGAAAGAACTGGTGGCCAGGATATTTTTTGTTAATTCTCTTCAATAAATCAATTGTATAAACCGTGTTTAATTTTTTTTCGTAGCCCTTTACCAAAATTTGCGGATTTTGATTAATTAGTTTTTTACATAATTTTACTCTTTCATCAAAATCACTATTTTTTTCTTTTTTAAGTGGATTTTGCTTAGTTGGCAGCCACCAAATTTGATTTAATCCCAACCTTTTTTTAGCTTCCAAACTTATATATAAATGTCCTAAGTGCGGAGGATTAAAGCTTCCGCCAAGTAATCCTATTTTCATTATGATTCAAGAAATTTTTTTACCTTACTAAATAAAACTTACCAGTTAAAGAATTTAGCATAAACCAATTTTAAACAACTTTTGCAACTTATCCATGAAAGGCGATAAAACTTACAATAAAAGCAAGGGTTCTCTGCAAGATAATAAAGTAAAAAACAAGCCAGATATTTGGAAGGAATGATCCATAGATAGTGCCATCATAAGATTAAATATTTAAAAACGTTAATAATAAAATTACTCAGAAGTGCAGCAAAAAGCTATGGGTTAAGTGACAAATTTAACCTAACATAATAGCCAGAAGCATTATTATACCTATCCAAAAATTTCCTTTAAACTTTTTTAAGCAATCTTTGCTATCCTTAAAATTACAATTTTTAATTTGGCAAAGCTGGTGAAAAAAACTGGTGAAAATTAAAATATAATAAGCCGGTCCTAAGTTAGCAAAAAAGCCGGTTAAAAGCAGAGATGCCAATTGAAAAATTACTAAAATATTTAAGATTTTTTCAGGATTTGTCCCAAAACTAATTGCTGTTGATTTTATTCCGATTTGTAAATCATCTTCAGTATCCTGATAGGCATAAATTGTATCGTAAATTACCGTCCAGATAATTGCTGATAAATAGAGCAAAAAAATAGGCAGAGATATTTTTTCTAAAATCTGTGCCGAAGCCATTAAAATTCCAAAATTAAAAGTTATTCCTAAAAAAATCTGCGGATAATAAGTGAATCTTTTAGTTATTGGATAAAGCACTACCAGAATTAATATTCCAAAGCCTAAAATTATAGTAAAAAGGTTAAACTGTAACAAAATTAAAAAAGCAATTAGAAGTAAAATTGCTAAAAATAATAAAGCATTTTTTACTGAAATTTCTCCCGAGGCAATTGGCCTTAACTTTGTTCTTTGAACGTTACGATCAAAATTACGATCAAAAATATCATTTATCACACAGCCCGCCGAGCGCATTAATATTGAGCCGATAAAAAACAATCCAACAATTTTTGTTAAATTAACCGAGTGATTAAATTTATATGCCAAAGCCGTTCCAAATAGACATGGCAAAAATAATAACCAAATTCCGATTGGTTTATTTAGACGAGATAGGTTGAGATATGACAGTAGCATAAATGTTGTCTTGCAAATTCTTATATAGACTTTTATTATACCCAGCCACCTCGAATATCTGGGTGATTTTGATATAATAAAATTTCACTATTTGTATAGGGGCGCTGAAGTTTCAGTGTTCTTTTAAGAAAATATATAATTCCTGCTAAAACAAAAGATATTTAATATGGCTCATAAACTTCTAATTGCTAATCGTGGTGAAATTGCTTGTAGAATTATTAAAACTTGTCGCAAATTAGGCATTAAAACTGTTGCGGTTTATTCCGATGCCGACACCAACTCATTATTCGTTCAAGCCGCCGATGAAGCTGTCAATATTGGACCATCTCCTTCTTCTCAAAGCTATTTAAGAATTGAGAAAATTATTGAAGCAGCCAAAAAAACCGGCGCAAATTTAGTTCACCCAGGTTATGGATTTTTATCAGAGAATTCTAATTTTGTTGCTGAATTAGAAAAAAATGGCATCACTTTTGTTGGACCAAGTGTTTTCTCAGTTGAAATGATGGGTGACAAAATTCAATCAAAAAGATTGGCTATTGAAGCAGGAGTTAGTACTGTTCCTGGTCATATGGGAGTTATTAAAGATGCCGAAGAGGCCAGTGAAATAGCTCAAAAAATTGGTTTTCCGGTAATGGTAAAAGCTTCTGCTGGTGGTGGTGGCAAAGGAATGAGAATCGTTTATAAAGAATCAGAAGTTGCTGAAGCATTTTTATCAGCCTCAAATGAAGCCCGAAATAGTTTCTCAGATGATCGTATTTTTATCGAGAAATTCATTGAAAATCCTCATCATATTGAAATTCAAATCATTGCTGATAAAGCTGGAAATATTGTCTGCTTAGGTGAAAGAGAATGTTCTATTCAAAGAAATAATCAAAAAGTTATCGAAGAAGCGCCAAGTCCATTTGTTGATGAAGCCACCAGACAAAAAATGTACGAACAAAGTAGGGCTTTAGCTAAAAAGGTAAGTTATTATTCTGCCGGCACTATTGAGTATATCATGGATAAGAATAAAAATTTCTACTTCCTTGAAATGAACACCAGATTACAAGTTGAACATCCGGTAACTGAACTTATCACCGGTTATGATTTAGTGGAATTGATGATAAAAATTGCCCTTGGTGAAAAACTTCCTTTCAAACAAGAAGATGTAAAATTGAATGGCTGGGCTATTGAATCAAGAATTTATGCCGAAGATCCATCTCGCGGCTTCCTTCCTTCCAGCGGAAGAATTAACCTTTATATAGAACCTGAAGAAAGTGAAAATGTTCGTGTTGATAGCGGCATTTACGAAGGTGGTGAAGTTAGCATGTTTTATGATGCCATGATCTCCAAACTTTGCTCTTATGGTAAAACCAGAGATGAAGCAATTAAACATATGCGATCAGCTTTAGGACAATTTGCCATTGGTGGAGTTTCTCATAATATCAGCTTCCTCGAAACTATCATGCAAAATGAAAGGTTCATTAAAGGAAATCTGTCCACCAGCTTTATTAAAGATGAATTCCCATCTGGATTTGCCGGCAATGAACTAGATTCTGAAGCTAAAAAAGTTCTAATTTCCAGTGCACTTTTTATTTTCTTCAAGAATTTCGTGAGAAATGGTAAAATTACTGGTAAATTAGAAAACCGTCAGAAGCAAATCAGCGATCGCTGGGTTGTAATGATTGATGAACAATCTTACCTAGTTGATGTCTTGGAAAAAGACACTGACAAATACAAATTTCTGTGTGATAAACAAGAAATCTCCATTCAAAGCCCTTGGCAAAATGGCGAGAAACTATTTAGAGCAGTAGTTAATAAACATCATATCGGAATTAAAATCAGAGAAAATAATTTAACTGGAAGTTATTTATTACAATATTCTGGCTCTGATGCTTATGTAACGGTTTATTCTCCTCGAGTGGCAGAATTAAATAAATTTATGCCAAAAATTGAGAAAAATCCAAAACCAACTCAGTTAAATTCACCGATCACCGGAAAAATCATTCGATTCAAAGTAAAAGAAGGCGATGAAATTAAAGCCGGACAAGAATTAGTAATTATTGAAGCCATGAAAATGGAAAATATAATCAGAACTGATCATGATATTAAAATTGGCGAGATTAAATTTAAAGAAGGTGAGCCAGTTGGAATTGGCCAAATGATTATGAATTTTGTTATTTAATTACATCAACAAATTTAGCCAGCCTCTATAATAAATCACTAAATCCAAATAATTATTTAAATTAGTTACCACCTAATTTCTAAATTACATGAAAACCCAACTAACCCAAGGCTTTATAACCTTGTTTTTTCTACTTATCCTTATTCCAGAAGAAGCCTTTTCTGACTCCAGAAAAGAAGCGTTGCGCCGAGGCAATCGAAGCCGTCAATTCATTTCTTTTGGAGGTAATTATCAATCAGATTTTAATTCTAAACAATACGACATCACCTTTGACTATCAGTATAAAAATCATCAATCCATTTATGAAATTGATCTGCGTAATCGTGCTACCTATTCCGAAACCGCCAAAATTCAAATGCGTAAAACCGAAGAATTATATGATGGCGAAATATCAAGCAAACAACTTATTGGCAACAGTAATAATTATTTAAATTTTTATAATAGATCCAAACATGATAAATTTTCCTCATATTCTTACGATATAAGAACTTCTCTAGGACTTGGCCGCATGCTGTTTGACGGCAAAATGGAAGCTGACATTAATATTGGCTGGAATGATATAAAAAATGGCAATTCTGAAATTATAATTAATCCAACACTCAGGGTTAATTTTGACATAACCGAAAATATTAAATTTATCCAAAAGGGTTATCTGATCAAGGGCGAAACCACTCAAGACGATCAGTTAAAAACCCAAATATCCTATAGACTAAATGATCAAACCCGTATAGAACTTTATCACAATTATGATAAAAGCCGCTATCTTTATACTGCCAGCAAAATTAAAGAAACAAGAATAGAAATAAGCAGAAGCTACGTTCTTAGAATTAAATATGATTTTTAGTTATTAAATGAGAAATAAATTTACTCGGGTAAAAACCGCCAGAAAACGCAGCAAATCTTCAGCTAATTGGCTTAGAAGACAACTTAATGATCCATATGTTAAAATGGCT
>CAMDAI010000050.1 GCA_945888585.1 Rickettsia typhi
GTAATCTTTCAATATCTAAACTAGAAAATTTATCATTATTAAGTGCTTCATCAGCCACAAAATGAAAAGTCATTTTGGCAGTTTTTCCTAAGATATTTTTAATTTCTTCGGGATTTTGTGCGCCTGGAACTTGCAGTAAAATACGATCACTACCTTGAGCTTGAATAGTAGGTTCTTTGGTTCCGGTTTCATCAACTCTTCTTCTGACAATTTCAATTGATTGTGCTATCAAATTTTGGCGAATCTGAATTAATTTTTGATCAGAAAAATATAGCTCTAAATTGTTGCCATTTTTTTCTATTTCAATATCTCTGCTAATTTTTTTAATGATTTTTTTGGCCTTATCTAAAGATTCTTCATCGCTTAAACTGATGTTAATTTTAGCACTATCTAAAGAAGGAATGGCACGAATTTGTTTTTCACGGAACTCTTTTTTAATTTCATCTTTTAGATTAGATAATTGTTCTTTTAGATAAAAGTCAGAATCAATTTGTAAAAGAAGATGAGATCCTCCTCTTAAATCAAGACCTAAACTTACTTTATTTTTTGGAAGAAATTTTGCCAAGAGTGAATTAGCAGGTGAATTATTAGGAATAAAATTAGGTGCACTGAAAACAATAGCAAAAGCACAAACTAAAATAGTTACAAGAATTTTCCACTTTGAAAAATAAGCCATATTATTTTTTTGATTTTTTAGAAGTTGCTGGCTTTTGTGCTTTATCTTTGATGGCCTCACCAACGCTTTGTTTTAGAATTTTGATGGTTACATCTTTAGCAATTTCTAATTCAAAAAAGTTTTCTTTGTTATCGGCTGATTTAATTGTGCCAAAAATTCCGCCAGAAGTACAAACTTTGTCACCTGATTTAAGGGAATTAACCATTTGATTATGTTGCTTTAGCTTCTTTTGTTGAGGCAAAATAATCAGGAAAAATAATACGAATATTACTAATATAACCGGAACTAAATCTATTAAAAAAGACCCACCAGTTGCGCTGCCGCTAACTTCTTCAGCTGCAAAAGCGCTGGAAATTAAAAAAGAAGATAAAATCATTTGTTTTTTTAGCTTAATTAATACTACTTACTTATCACGCTTTTGCTCCGCAAGCGGCCAAAAAACATGGTTTTTTGTCATACCAAATCTAATTAAAGATAAAATTTGATATAATGTCTGGTATAAGGATCGAAGCATTATCCATAGATATTTTTTAAAAGCAATATTCAAGATATGAGTAACCCAATTCACAAAACCTCATATGTTGAAAACTTCTAGTTTTAAGCCAATCACGAAGTAAAAACGTAATGAAATTAATACTGGAAATTAATTTACAATTTAGTACAGTCAGACTCCTACATTTACTAAACTAATCTTCAAGCAATGAAAGATAAAAAACAAACTGAAATTACTAACATTATAAAAGATGTTGATTTGATTAAGAAGTTAATCAAGGAATATATAACACCTCATCATAAAACATTTTTAATATCAATTGCTTTAATGCTTGTAATTGCTGCTTCAACAGCTTTTCATGCCTGGTTAATTAAGCCAGCATTAGATCAGGTTTTTGTTAAGCAAAATAAGAACATGCTCATTTTAATCCCGTTGGTAGTGTTAGCTGTTACAATAATTAAGGGTTTTTCTACATATTTTCAGCTTTTAACTATGAATCTGCTTACTGCCAGAATTACAGCTGATATGAGAAAAAGACTTTATGCCCATTTTATCAGTTCTGATATTGCTATGCTGCATAGCTCATCTTCTGGCAATATGATTGCTAGGCTTGGAGATTCTGGTCAAATTGTTGGAATGATTTCAACTGCTCTCAATGGCTTTGTAAAACAATTGATTACTTTAGTATTTTTGGTTGGGGTAATGTTTTCCCAAAGTTTAGAGCTTTCATTAGTTGCTTTTGTCGGTTTTCCTCTTGCTGCTTACCCGGTTTATAAAATTGGTAGAAAGTTGCGCAATCTTTCATTTACAGGTTTAGAAGCTTCTCAGAAATTTAATTCGCAGATGAGTGATACGCTACAATATTCTAAATTAGTTAAGGCCTATAATTGTGAAGAGTTTGAAATAAATCGAATGTCCAATGTTATTGAGGTGATGTATAAAATTGGTAAAAAAATAAGTAAATTATCTTTAATTGCCTCTCCTTTTGTAGAAGCTCTTGGTGGAATTGGTGTTGCTGCAGTTATTTGGTATGGTGGTCATCAAGTAATTACTGGACAAACTACTCCCGGTGCTTTCTTTTCATTTTTTGCAGCAATGTTAATGGCTTATAAACCATTAAAATCAGTTTCCGGTATGAATTCTGGAATCCAGATCGGTCTTGCTGCAGCTGAAAGATATTATAGCCTTTTAGCTCAAGCTCCAAAAATTGTTACTAAACAGGGTGCAATTGATCTCATTAATGTTAAAGGGAATGTTAAATTTGAAAATGTTAATTTTAGCTACAACGATGAAAAAGAAACTCTAAAAGAAATTAATTTAGAAATTCCTGCTGGAAAAATGGTGGCTTTAGTTGGTCATTCTGGCGGTGGAAAATCAACTATTATGAGCATGATTCTTCGATTTTATGATCCAAATAGCGGAAAAATAACCATTGATGGTCATGATATTCGTGATATAACCATTAAATCATTGCGCTCTTCTATGTCAGTAGTTAATCAGGAAGTGATGCTTTTCGATGATACTATTTTAGAAAATATTCGTTACGGCAAAGTTAATGCTACTAAAGAGGAAATTATCAATGCTGCTAAATTAGCTGAAGCTGATAGTTTTATTTCTGAATTACCCAAAGGATATGATACTGAAGTTGGTCAAAATGGCATTAGGCTTTCTGGTGGACAAAGGCAGAGAATCGCAATCGCCAGAGCCATTTTATATGATGCTCCGATATTACTTTTAGACGAAGCTACTTCAGCACTTGATCCAATTTCCGAAAGATTAATCAAAGATGCTTTGGCTAAATTAATGGAAGGCAGAACAACTCTGGTTATCGCTCATCGTCTTTCAACTGTAATTCATGCTGATCGAATTTTTGTAGTTTCAGATGGAAAAATTGTTGAATCTGGAACCCACAAAGAATTAACCGAGAAGGGAGGAGCTTATGCTAATCTATATTCCAAACAGTTTGAAATTGAGATGGATAGATAGGCTCAAAATAATTTATCAAATTTTTCTTGACTTAATCTAGATATTAGTATCAAAATGATACATTAGTATGATTTTGATACTAATATCATAATTAATATAAATTTTAAATATTTAAAAAAATGGAAAATAACAGTTTTGTAGAAAATGAAAATCAAATAAAAGAAAATTCTCAAATAATCATTGATGATCTTGTGGAAAGATTAGACGAAAACTTGAGAATTGGACAAAACGTTAAAGAAATTTACGATTTATGTCTTGATTCATTTAAAGATGCTTATGAAAAACATAAAAACTTAAAAGAATTCCTTCCTAATTTTGATAATCTAGTAGATCAATCATTAGAAAAAGGCATCATTAATTTAGTTAAAGCAAATATTGATTTAAGAAATGTTCGATTTATACCTACTATGGCAGCAGCAATGGAAGCAGCAATGTCTGCCAAGATTGACTCTACTGAGATAAAAAAAGCTATCGTGGAAGTAAAAGGTGAAACGTTATTAGGCGCTTTTGTAGATTACGATTCTCAAGTAAAGACCCCTTATTGTAAAGAACTTATTATGAAATCTAAAATGTTGCAACATGAAGATATTATTCCTGTTATTTTACAATCAGCACTTCTAAATGATCAATTAAAATTAATTTTTAATAATCTCGATTTTAGTCTTTCTATAGGTAAAATTTTATCTAAAATTGATGTAGAAGAATATATTGATACTGTATTAGCGTTAAACCCTGCTTTGATTGGTGAATTTATTATTGCCATTGAACGTACAGAAGCTCAAAAAATGGATAAAAATATTGTAGATGCTGAAGATAGTGAAAAATTGGTTCGCAGATTCAAAAAAGTTGACTTTTTAGAAGAAAATTTACAAAAATTAAGAGCGGTAAAACAAAAATTAACGGATGATAAAAAGAAATCTGCAGAAGCAAAAATAGTTCAGATTGAGGAGTCAAAAATTTCTAAAATGTTTGATGAATTAAATTCTAAAAAATTAGAAGATATAAATATAAAAGATATTTTTAAAGAAGCGGAAAATCCTGAACTTCGAGAACAATTAATGGATATCCTCAATAAGAAAATTATTAATGGACAAGATAATCATGAAAAACTTTCCGAATATTTTGCAGCATTGAAAGAATCTGGTATAAATGAAGATGATAAAAAACATTTCATCACAGAATTAGTAGGAAAAACCGAACTTTTGAGAATTGAATTAGCTAAAGCAGGTCATTGGATGGATCAGATCTCTTGTAGAAAAGAGGTTTTTTCTGAATTAGAAGAATGTTATTTAGGTGATAAAGAAGAATTGATGGTTCGTATAAAAGGTATCTCAAATGAATTAATGCAATGCAACTTACCACAAGAAATTGCAGAGCATCTTTTTGAGCGAGAAAAAGATCCTGAAATAAAGTCGCAGATAGTAGATAATTTTTTGCCTAAAATGAAGTTAGAACAAGTTGAAGAGGTGTATATTATTGAAATAATAGAAATTTCTAAAGCAATTCTTTCAAATAAAGATCCATTAGAAATTAATGATTTTAAAGCTATTGCTGGGTTAATGGATCTTTGTAGCCCCCAAACAAAGGGATCTTTTTTAGAAGAATGTCAGATTAAAGAAAAGTTACTTAATTCTTATAATAGCATGAAATCTTTTGGTATGCCAACTAATGAAATTAAGGAAAATTTTAACAAAATCTTTCCTGAAAGCCCAATTGAGGAAAAGCCCACTCCAATTGTGAGTGGTGCTTCAGTAGATAAGTTAAAAATTAGTAATTTTAATCAAAAACCTTTGTAAATAACAAAAATTCTGTTTTTTAATAACTTTGACCTCTTAAAGTCTGATTTTAAGAGGTCAAATAGTTTAATGGTTTTTGCTCCCTTGTTTTTCAGAAAAACGATCTTATATAGCTCATATATTATAAAAAACTTTATTTAACTCCCTTAAATCCACTAAGAGAATTAGATATCTGAAAAATTGTTAATTTTTAATCATTAAAACAAAAAGATTTATGAGCAAAGTTATAGGAATTGACCTTGGAACCACCAACTCTTGTGTGGCAATTATGGAAGGTAAAACCACTAAGGTCATCGAAAATGCTGAAGGTTCAAGAACAACTCCTTCAATTGTAGCATTTTTAAAAAATAAAGAGAAAACAGTTGGTGCTTCTGCTAAAAGACAAGCGGTAACTAATCCAAGAAATACTATTTTTGGAATTAAAAGATTAATCGGTAGAAGATTTGATGATCCTTTAACTAAAAAAGATCAAGATTTGGTGCCTTATTCAATTGTTAAATCTGGCAATGGTGATGCCTGGGTTGAAGTTGATGGTGAAAAATATTCACCAAGCCAAATTTCAGCACTAACCCTACAAAAAATGAAGGAAACTGCAGAAAATTATTTAGGCGAAAAAGTGGAAAAAGCGGTAATTACTGTGCCGGCTTATTTCAACGATTCCCAAAGACAAGCAACTAAAGATGCTGGTAAAATTGCCGGTCTGGAAGTTTTAAGAATTATCAATGAGCCAACTGCTGCAGCTCTTGCTTATGGTTTTGAAAAAAAAGAAGGACAAACTATCGTAGTTTACGATTTGGGCGGAGGAACTTTTGACGTCTCCATTCTAGAAATTGGCGATGGTGTTTTTGAAGTTAAATCAACCAATGGCGATACTTTCTTAGGTGGTGAAGATTTTGATATGAGAATTTTACAATTTTTAGCTGACGAATTTAAAAAAGATAATTCAGTTGATTTAACCAAAGATCCTCTAGCTTTACAGCGTTTAAAAGAAGCTGCAGAAAAAGCTAAAATTGAACTTTCTTCTACTTTAGAAACTGAAGTTAATTTGCCTTACATTACTGCTGATGCTAGTGGTCCTAAGCATTTAAATGTTAAATTAACCAGAGCAAAATTAGAACAAATTGTAGACGATTTAATTACCAGAACTATTAAGCCTTGTGAAAATGCTCTCAAAGATGCTGGCATCAAAACCAGTGAAATTGATGAAGTGATTTTAGTTGGCGGTATGACCAGAATGCCAAAAGTTATTGAAACTGTTCAAAAATTCTTTGGTCGTGAACCAAATCGTAGTGTCAATCCAGATGAAGTAGTGGCAATTGGTGCAGCTATTCAAGCTGGTGTTTTACAAGGTGACGTGAAAGATGTTTTATTATTAGATGTGACTCCACTTTCACTAGGTATTGAAACTGCTGGTGGAGTATTTACTAAATTAATTGAACGTAATACTACAATTCCAACTAATAAAAGTCAGGTTTTCTCAACTGCAGCAGATAATCAAAATGCAGTTACAATTAAAGTATTCCAAGGTGAAAGAGAAATTGCTTCTGCTAATAAATTATTGGGTGAATTTAATCTAGACGGAATTCCGCCTGCTCCAAGAGGAATGCCACAAATTGAAGTTACTTTTGATATCGATGCCAATGGTGTTGTTAAGGTTTCTGCCAAAGATAAAGCAACTAATAAAGAGCAAAGTGTTAAAATTCAATCTTCTGGTGGTTTGTCTGATGCTGATATTGAAAAAATGGTAAAAGATGCTGAAGCTAATGCTAGTTCTGACAAAGCCAAGAAAGAATTAATTGAGGCTAAGAATCATGCGGATAGCTTAGTATATTCAACCGAAAAAAGTTTAAATGAACATGGTGATAAAGTTGACAATGGCACTAAGGATAATATAAAATCTGAGATTACTAAATTAAAAGATTTGCTTGCTAAATCAGATGTGACTGCAGAAGAATTAAAATCAGCAACTGATGCTTTAATGCAATCTTCCATGAAATTAGGTGAAGCGATGTACAAGCAGAACGCAGATGCTGCTGGTGGAAATGCCGGCACGGCTTCTGACTCGAATTCGAGCACAGACAATACTTCGAAAGAAAAGGTTGTTGATGCCGAATATGAAGAAGTTAAGGATGAAGATAAAAAATCTTAAGAATTAGCTAATTCATTTTTTTACTAGGTAGAAAAAGGCTCCGGAGCAAACCGGAGCCTTTTTCGTTGGGCCAATAATTAATTAAACTTGATTCTTCATTTTAAACCATAAAAATTGAACTAGTTTTGAATAATTAATATTTTTCTAACAGCAAGTAATGACAAAAAATAAATCTAATCAGATGTGGGGTGGAAGGTTTGATTCTAAGCCATCGGACATTATGCAAAAAATCAATCAGTCAATTGATTTTGATAAAAAATTATACAAGCAAGATATTGCCGGCTCAATTGCTCATGCTACTATGATTGGTGATGTTGGGATTATTACCAAAGTTGAAGCTAAAAAAATTATCAGCGGACTAAAACAAATTCTAAGTGAAATTGACTCAGGAAAGTTTAAATTTCGTGAAGATTTAGAAGATATTCACATGAATATTGAAAATCGTTTAAGTGAGATAATTGGTGATGTTGCCGGAAAATTGCACACTGCCAGATCACGAAATGATCAGGTTGCAACTGATTTTAAACTTTATATTCGTGATGCAATTGATGCAATTGATCTATTGTTAAAAAATTTACAAATCAATTTAATTAAAAAAGCTGAAGCTAATATTAATACTATTATGCCGGGCTTTACCCATTTGCAAACTGCTCAGCCAATTTCTTTTGCCCATCATTTGATGGCTTATTTTGAAATGATTAATCGTGATCGTTCTCGTTTAAATGATGCCCGTAAAAGATTAAATGAGATGCCTTTAGGTTCCGCTGCTTTGGCTGGAACTTCATTTCCAATTAATCGTTTTCATACTGCTAAATTGCTTGGTTTTGATCGTCCTTGTGCCAATTCACTAGATGGTGTTTCTGACCGTGATTTTGCCTTAGAATTTGCCTCAAATTTAGCAATTCTTGCTACTCATTTATCTAGATTTGGCGAGGAAATAATTATTTGGATGAGTAAAGGTTTTGATTTTATTAAATTATCCGATGCTTTTACTTCTGGAAGTTCAATTATGCCTCAAAAGAAAAATCCTGATGCTGCAGAATTGGTTCGGGCTAAAACCGGACGAATTTTTGGATCTTTAATTAATTTGTTAACAATTATCAAAGGTTTGCCACTGGCTTATTCTAAAGATATGCAAGAAGATAAAGAGCCTATTTTTGATGCGGTGGAAAATATCACAATTTCTATTTTAGCAATTTCAGGAATGGTTGAGGATATGGAAGTTAAAAAGGAAAATATGCTTAAAATGGCTTCCGCTGGTTTTTCTACAGCTACAGATTTAGCTGATTTTTTAGTTAAAAA
>CAMDAI010000051.1 GCA_945888585.1 Rickettsia typhi
ATTGCTATTATAGGGTATGGAATTTTAGTAACAATAATTGGACAGAAAGAAAGAGATGTGCTAATAATACATTTTCTAGATACTACGATCAGTCAGGTAATCAAAAAACAACATATTTAGACGCCGATGGAAATGTAAAAACATATCCCGAAATACCATATGTGGAATAAACATGATTAACTATAAAATACTATCAATTGCCGGCTCAGATTCAATTGGCGGAGCTGGAATTCAAGCAGATATAAAAACTGCAACTTCATTAAAAACCTATATTGCCACCGCCATAACTTGCATCACCTCTCAAGATAGTAGAAAAGTTTATGAAATATCCTATCTTTCAACTGATCTTGTTAAAAACCAAATTGAAGTTGTCTTAAATGACATCAAAATTAATGCGATTAAAACCGGAATGTTAGGAAATTCAGAAATCACCAAATCAGTTAGTAAAATTCTTAAAACAAAAGCCAAAAATATTCCGCTTATAGTTGATCCGGTAATGATAGCAACCAGTGGGGATTCTCTTTTAAAACAAGATGCTGTTACAACTGTAAAAAAATATTTAATCCCCATTGCTTATCTAGTAACTCCAAACATTATTGAAGCTGAATTATTGTCAGATATCAAAATAAACAAAATTTCCGATATGGAGCTAGCTGCAAAAAAAATATTAGAGTTAGGAGCAAAAAATGTTCTAATTAAAGGAGGTCATTTTAATAATAAAAATAAAAAAATTTATCATTTATTAATGGATAAAAATAATAAAAAAATAATTTTTAGTAATAATCGTTTACCAATTAAAAATATCCATGGAACCGGATGTACTTTATCTGCAGCTATAACTAGCTTTATTGCTAAAGGCTATAATTTGGAAGACTCAGTAAAAAAATCAAATCGCTTCGTTTATAATACGATAAAAAACGGAGAAAAAATTGGTCGTGGCAGCTGGATATTAAATCATTTTTATTGTTGAACCAATTGGTAATTTAACATGGATGAATTTCAAACAATAAAAAAACACTTTCTTCCACTCACTAATAAAATTTCTGCATCGGGAAATTTAGAAGATGATATTGCTAAAATCTCATTAAATAAAAATGAATATTTAATTTTAAGCAAAGATTTGATGATTGAAGATGTTCATTTCAAAAAATCTGATGGAGCCTATAAAATTGCCAGCAAACTACTAATCTCAAATTTATCCGATCTTGCTTCATCAGGAGCAAAACCATTATACTATATGCTAGGATTTTCTTTGGGTAAAAATCTGGACAAAAAATTTATATCTGATTTTTGTTCTGGCTTAAAAGATATAAGTAAAAAATACAAAATTTCACTAATTGGTGGAGATAGCGTTTCATCGCCAGATCGACTTTTTTTTAGCGTAACCATTTTTGGTATTAAAAATAAAAATGACGCTGACTTAAGTAGAAATTTAGGAAAAAATGGAGATTTGATATTTGTTTCTGGAACTATAGGAGACGCCTTTCTTGGTTTACAAATTCAAAAAAATAAATGGCAAAAAAATGATTATTTACTATCTAGACATTTTTTTCCAACAGCACAAATCAGACTTGGTAGAGCTCTTGCAAAAAATAAATTAGCTAAGGCCGCAATTGACATATCTGATGGTCTTCTTGCTGACCTAAATCATATTTGCCAAGCTTCAAAATTAGACGCAACTATTTATCAAGACAAAATTCCTCTTTCTCAAGAAGCACAATTGTTTTTAAAACAAAATAAAAATTTTAATATCCATGATTTAGTTGCTGGTGGTGATGATTATGAATTAATTTTCTCAGCAGATAAAAAATTTCAAAAAAAAATTGAAGAATTATCAAAAAAATTAAAAACTCCCATAACCTGTATTGGTAAATTAACCAAACCAAAAAATAAAAAACCTAAAATATATCTTTTAAATAATTTAAATCAATCAATACCAATATCTAATTACGGATATAAACATTATTAAAGAATTCGTCTTGTCAATTGCGATTCTTACGACAATCAAAAACTCAATCTCTAGTTTGTTAAAATCTTTATAGAATTGCCATTGATTATAAAATAAATATCTATAAGCTCACCCCTGCCCTGATTGGCTTGCTATTTAGATATCAAATTTTTCCAAATTATAGAAAATGAGTAATTTTCCAATTCTATCAACTTTGATTTTTTTGCCTATATTTGGCGCATTATTTATTCTTTTTTTTGTTAGAAGCGATAAGCCAAATTCCAAAAAAGCTTTATTTGGGTCAGCTCTCCTAACTAGCATTTTTAGCTTTATACTATCATTACAACTTCTTTTGGATTTCAACAAATCTAATATAGCGTTTCAAGCAATTGAATCTTTCCCCTTAATTTCGGAATATGATATAAAATATTATCTAGGAGTTGATGGTATTTCACTTTTAATGATTATTTTAACCACCTTTTTAATACCAATATGCTTTCTAATAAGTATTAATCAAATCAAAGAGCGTATCAAAGAATATGTTATTGCTTTTTTATTATTAGAATCTTTCGTAATCGGATCTTTTGCAGCACTTGATCTAGTTATTTTCTATATCTTCTTTGAAGCAATGTTAATTCCAATGTTTTTAATCATTGGTATCTGGGGTGGAAAAAACAGAATTTATGCCTCTTTCAAATTTTTCCTTTATACTTTATTTGGCTCAGTTCTATTCTTGATTGCGTTAATTTACATTTGTGTAAAATTTGGCAGTGCTGACATCTTATTTTTAAAATCACAAGTTCCAACTCTCAGTTTCGAAGTACAAAAATGGCTATGGTTAGCATTTTTCGTATCTTTTGCAGTAAAAATTCCAATGTTTCCATTTCATACTTGGCTTCCAGATGCTCACGTTCAAGCCCCAACCGCAGGATCAGTTATATTAGCTGGAGTCTTGATAAAAATTGGCGCTTATGGATTCTTAAGATTTTCTTTACCATTTTTCCCGTTGGCCTCCACATATTTTACGCCCGCTATTTTTTCTCTAAGCGTCATTGCTATTATTTATACTTCTCTCATAGCTTTAATGCAGGAAGATATTAAAAAAATGATCGCTTATTCTTCGGTTGCACATATGGGTTTTGTAACTATCGGCATCTTTTCTTTTAATATGCAAGGCCTCCAAGGTGGTATTTTCCAAATGATCAGCCATGGCCTTGTTTCATCAGCTTTATTCTTATGTGTTGGAGTTATTTATGACCGAATTCATAGCCGTGAAATCGCTGATTTTGGAGGATTGGTTAATAGAATGCCAAAATATGCTTTATTTGTTATGATATTTACTATGGCTTCAGTTGGCCTACCAGGAACCAGCGGATTTGTCGGCGAATTTTTAGCAATTATCGGATCCTTCCAATCAAATAAATTAACCGCCATTCTTGCTACAATTGGCGTAGTTCTTGGTGCTTGTTATATGCTTTGGCTTTATGCCAGAGTTATTTTTGGCGATTTAACTAAATCAAAACTTCAAAATATTTCTGATTTAAACAAAATTGAATTTGGAGTTTTACTTATAATTGCAGCATTAGTTATATTAATCGGAATTTATCCATCTTTAGTATTAAGATATCTCGATTTACCAGTTCAAGAAATAATTAAAAGTTATCATCCATGAATTTTATAATAATATTTCCAGAAATTATCTTATTTGTTGGCGCATTAATAATTTTGATGCTTGATATTTTTTTAGGAAAATATTTAAAAAACTTTGCTCCCCGAATAGCTTTCATCGGATCAATAGTATTTTCCATTGCTAGCCTTACCTCCGTAATAATTAATAGCGGCGTATATGCATCATCTTTTGAATATATGGTATCAATTAATCCCTTTATTTCTCTGGTTAAAACTATTGTTGTCTTACTATTAATTACGGTTCTATTTATTTCAGGAAATTTTATCCAATCAGAAAAAAGAATAAGCGCTGAATTTGTGGCACTTACAATGATTGCTACTAGCGGATCTCTTCTTTTATTATCTGCCAATGATTTACTTGCTTTTTATATGGCTTTAGAATTGCAAAGCCTTCCTCTTTATATTCTTGCGGCAATAAAAAGAGATAGTTCTAAATCTTCAGAAGCTGGTATAAAATATTTTATTCTAGGTGCCGTAGCATCAGGAATATTGTTGCTAGGCATTTCATTTGTATATGGCTTTTATGGAAGTACTAATATCGGACAAATTATTTCCGGAGTTAAAAATGGCAGCGCCTCTATTGGCCTATTATTCGGATTTATTCTGATCATGACTGCTATGTTTTTTAAAAGTTCAGCAGCTCCTTTTCATATGTGGACCCCGGATGTTTATGAAGGATCAACCACTGTTGTCACTAGTTTTTTTGCCTCAGTTATTAAAGTAGTTTCGGTGTTTGTACTGCTTAGAATTTATATTAGCATTATTGGAATTTGGCCCAATATTAATCAAATTTTAATTATCGTCTCTATATTATCTTTACTAATTGGAAGTCTTGGGGCTATTAAACAAACTAATCTAAAAAGATTACTGGCCTACAGCAGCATTGGACATGTCGGTTTCATTACAGCTGGTATTTTAACTGGCGGATTCGAAGGAATTAAATCAGTAATTCTATATATGGCAATTTACGGAACCTTAACAGTTGGAAGCTTTGCCTTTTTAATTCTTCTTAAAAATCAAAATCCGTTAAGTAATGACCCTGATAAACAAAATGATGACACCTATGATATTTCATCTTTAGCATTAATTGCCAGAAAAAGCCCGATAGCAGCAATGTCTATGGCTGTTATTATGTTTTCTATGGCTGGAATTCCTCCATTAGCCGGCTTTTTTGCTAAATTTTACATTTTAATTGCAGTTGTAAAACAAGAACTTTACACCCTTGCTATAATCGCGGTAATTACTTCAGTCATAAGTGCTTTTTATTATTTAAGGATAATAAAAATAATGTATTTCGACAATAAGGAAAAAAGTAATATTCAAATCGACTCCAATAACAACGCATTACTCGTTTTGATTGTTGCAGCATTAATTAATTTATTATTATTTATTTTTTTAAAACCTCTTTTATCAATAATTGATAACGTTTTTTAATAAAATGATTATTTCACTCTTATCATTCTCAATACTTAAATAGAGTAAGTTGATGATCAACAAAAATAATTCTACTTCCTTAATTTCCTCAGAAACTAACTCTATCATAAAAGGTGAGATAGAAGTTCCTGGAGATAAATCTATATCTCATCGAGCTTTGATTTTTGCAGCACTTGCTAATGGAAAAAGCACAATTTCCAATTTATTGGAGGGAGAAGATGTTTTAAGAACTGCTTCTGCATTACAAAAAATGGGAGTTCAAATTAATAGAAATGAGGATCTAACTTGGCAAGTTAATGGATCTGGCATTGCAGGCCTAATGGAACCAAGTGATGTACTTGACATGGGAAATTCTGGAACAGCAGCAAGACTGCTAATGGGATTAGTAACGCCATTTAATTTTAATAGCTTTTTTACTGGTGATGACTCGCTCAGAAAAAGACCAATGCAAAGAGTTTTTGAACCTCTTACCAAAATCGGTGCTAAAATTATTTCCAGACAAAATAATATTTTGCCAGCTCTTCTAATTGGATCATCAGAACCAATTCCGATTAACTATACTATGAAAGTAGCTTCTGCTCAAGTTAAAAGCTCCATTCTTTTGGCAGCATTAAATACAGCAGGAACAACAATAATAACTGAACCGGAAAAATGTCGTAATCATACTGAAATTATGATGAATTTCTTAGGATTGGAAATTAAAGTTGATGATATAGAAATTAGCGGAAAAATCGGCAGTAAGATTTCCTATCAAAGTGGACAAGAATTTAATGCCAATGATTTTATTATTCCTGGCGATATATCATCTGCAGCTTTTATAATTGTTGCTGCTCTTATAATACCAAATTCAAAAGTTAGAATTAACAATGTTGGTGTTAATCCGCTTCGGGACGGAATCATCAAAACCTTAAAAGAAATGGGTGGTAACATCGAACTTAAAAATCAAAGATTGGTTGCGGGAGAAAAAGTTGCCGATTTAATAGTTGAGTACAGTAAATTAAAAGGCATTGATATTCCTTCATCTAGAGCTCCAAAAATGATTGATGAATATCCAATACTAGCAATTGCCGCTGCCAATGCTGAAGGAATTACAACAATGAATGGAGTAGCAGAATTAAAAGTCAAAGAGAGTAACCGTCTGGGTGCTATTGCTGATGGTCTTCAAAATTGCGGTGTAAAAATTAAAATTGGCGAAGATTCATTAGAAATAACTGGCGGATTTAAACAACCAAAAGATCTTGTTCGGGTTAAAACTCACCTAGATCATAGAATTGCTATGTCTTTTTTGATTATGGGTCTTATTATTAAAAATGGTGTAGAAATCGATGATTGCAATATGATCAATACTAGTTTTCCAACTTTTATTGAGATATTTAATAAATTCGGAATTACCTTTAAAAAATCTTAAAAACTATGGAAAAATTTAACATCTTAGAAGCAACGGCAGCACCACTAGAATTAATCAATATCGACACCGATATGATTATTCCAAAACAATTTCTAAAAACAATTAAAAGAACTGGCTTGGGAAAAAATCTTTTTCATGAAATGCGTTATGATTTAGATGGCAAGGAAATTGCAGATTTTATTCTCAATGCCGATGACCATAAAAACTCTAAGATTTTAGTAACTGGCGATAATTTTGGTTGCGGATCTAGCAGAGAACATGCTCCATGGGCATTACTTGATTTTGGCATAAAATGCATCATTGCTCCATCTTTTGCTGACATTTTTTATAATAACTGTTTTAAAAATGGCATATTACCAATTAAACTAGATAATGACAAAGTAAGTGAGTTAATGAAGCTTGCAAAACAAACTGATAATAATTTTGTTATCGATTTACCTAAACAAGAAATTAGAGCTGGTAATAAAATTTATAAATTTGATCTAGATTCTTTTAGAAAAGAGTGTTTAATTGACGGCTTAGATGATATTGGATTAACTCTTAAAAAAGAAAATAGAATTAATCAATTTGAATTAAAAAATAAGCAAGAGTTACCTTGGTTACATAAGGGATCTAATGCTTAAAATTCATTAACGAAATTAATAAAATAACAAAAAACTAAGGAGTAAAAATGACTGTTCTACAAGGTAAAAAAGGTTTAATTATGGGCGTTGCCAATAATCGTTCAATTGCTTGGGGAATAGCTGAAGAAGCTAGAAAATTTGGAGCAGAATTAGCATTTACTTATCAAGGTGAAGCTCTACAAAAAAGAGTTGAGCCATTAGCTGCATCAGTTGGATCAAATATTTTACTCCCTTGCGATGTTACCGATATTTCTTCAATAGAAAAAGTTTTTAATGAATTAGAAAAAAAATGGGGCAAATTAGATTTCGTAGTTCATGCAGTTGCTTACTCTGATAAAGAAGAATTAAGAGGAAGATATGTTGATACTAGTCCGGCTAACTTTGCTAACACTTTAAATATTTCAGCTTTCTCTTTAGTTTCCGTAACCAAATACGCCGAACCTCTTCTAAAAAAAGCTGGTGGCGGAAGTATAATAACCCTCAGCTATTACGGCGCTGAAAAAGTTGTGCCTCATTATAACGTAATGGGTGTTGCTAAAGCTGCTCTAGAAGCAAGCGTTAGATATCTCGCTACCGATATTGGAAAAGACAATATTAGAGTTAATGCAATTTCTGCTGGTCCAGTTAAAACCTTAGCCGCTAGCGGTATTGGTGATTTTAGATATATTTTTAAATGGAATGAATATAACGCTCCTTTAAAAAGAAATATTGATCTTAAAGATGTTGGTGGAGCTGCTGTTTTTTTACTTAGTGAACTTGGTAGCGGCGTCACTGGTGAAGTTCTTCACGTCGATTCTGGTTATCACGTTGTCGGCATGAAAGCTATGGATGCCCCAGATATTGCTCTGATTAAAGAAGAATAAATGCAGTTACCGCATAACCCTTTTTTAATTATAATCTCTTCACCGTCTGGCGCAGGAAAATCAAGCTTGTGCAAAATGATGGTGGAAAGAGATAATAAAATAAAATTATCAATTTCAACTACAACTAGAAAACCAAGACCAGGTGAGATTGAAGGTAAACATTATTTTTTTATTTCTCAGGAAAAATATGATGAAATGGTTAAAAATAATGAATTTCTTGAATATGCACATATATTTGATAATCACTACGGCACCCCAAAAGAAACAGTTAATAATGAAATAGTCAACGGTAATGACGTACTTTTTGATATTGATTGGCAAGGCGCTAGACAGTTAATTAACCGATATGGAAGAGAAAATATAGTAACTATTTTTATACTACCACCTTCCATTGAAGAACTTCATCAAAGATTAAGAAA
>CAMDAI010000052.1 GCA_945888585.1 Rickettsia typhi
CCATGCTAGTTTAATTGATGGAATCAGGCTTTCTAAAGCTCAGCGCTTCTTTTATGAATTTGATGATATGAAAGATTTAGAAGCAAAAATTAAAGATTCTTTGCCTAAAAGCAAAAATCGCGTAATTGTAACCGATGGTGTGTTTTCAATGGATGGTGATATTGCCAAATTAAATGAAATTTGTGACTTAGCCGAAAAATATGATTGCTTAGTAATGGTTGATGATTCTCATGCCACCGGATTTACCGTAGAAAATGGCCGCGGCACTGCTGAATTTTGTGGAGTTGAAGGTAGAATCGACATTTTATCTAGCACACTTGGTAAAGCTTTAGGTGGAGCTGGAGGCGGCTTCATTGCCTCTAAAAAAGAAATTGTTGATAAATTACGCAATAAATCTCGTCCTTATTTATTTTCCAACAACATGATTCCAGCGGTTTCCGCCGTTGCAATTGCTATTATAGATAATTTAAAAAATTCTAAAGATTTAATCAAAAAACTAGCTGAAAATACTAAATATTTCCGCAGCAAAATGGTAGAAGCTGGCTTCAATATTCGCCCCGGAATTCATCCAGTTGCACCCGTAATGTTGGGCGATGCTAAATTAGCTTCAGCAATTGCTAAGGATCTAATCGAAAATGAAGGAATTTATGTTATTGCTTTTTCTTTTCCCGTGGTTCCTAAAAATGAAGCCAGAATTCGCGTACAAATTTCTGCATCTCATACTAAAGAACATTTAGATCAGGCAATCAAAGCCTTCATTAAAGTTGGTAAAAAACATGGAGTTATAAAATAAATGCAAAAAAAACCTGATAAAAGTTTAATCTTTATCAAAGCTACAGTAATTGCTCTTGGCATTGTTTTAATTACCTCAATCCCAGCTTTATTTATATTAAAAAATCGTCAAAAAAATCATGAAATTAACTGCTCTAATTTAGAAATTAAAATTAACAGCAAAATTGCTGAATTTAAAACTGAAGAGAATTCAATCATTATTTTAACTGAGGCTGACAAACAAAAAAAACAGGAAATAATTAAAATTTCCCTGGGAATTGATAATCGAAATTGCCCAAAGATTATTAATAGATTCGTAATTGAAAATGCTAGATAATTTAGCACCTTACGCTTCCAATCCAATCAATTCTAAAGGCCGTTTTTATGATGAAGGCGATTGCAAATATCGCTCAATTTATGGAAGAGATCGTGACCGTATCATTAATTCCAGCGCTTTTCGCCGCCTTCAATATAAAACTCAAGTATTTGTAAATCATGAAGGAGATCATTTTCGCACTCGCTTAACTCACTCCCTAGAAGTTGCTCAAATTGCCAGATGGATTGCCAGCGGACTTAATGTTCACAAAGATCTAGCTGAAGTAGTTTCACTTGCTCATGATCTTGGCCACGCCCCATTTGGACATGCCGGTGAAGATGCTTTAAATCAAAAAATGCAGGATTTTGGTGGACCAAACTTCAGATTTTCTCATAATGATCACACCTTAAAAATCATCACAAAATTAGAAAAATCCTTTGTTGCTTTTGAAGGTTTAAATCTTTCTTGGGAAATGTTGGAAGGAGTAGTCAAACATAACGGACCTCTGCTAGATCAAAGCAAAATTCATAGTTACATTTATCAGTATAATGAAAAACATGATTTAGATTTAACCAGATTTCCTTCGATTGAATCTCAGATTTCAGCAATCTCTGATGATATTGCTTATAATAATCACGATATTGAGGACGGTATCCGAGCCGAGTTATTTAGAATTGAAGATTTATTTGAACTTCCTCTAATTGGAGAAAAATTCAAAAAAATCTCTCGAGAAAATCCCAATGCCAGACGTGAATTAATCGTTAGTGAAGTAAAACATCAGGCAACAACAGATATGATTTTAAATGTTATTGGCACAACTAAAGAAAATATTCAAAACTATCAAATTAAAACCTCTGATGATGTTAGAAATTTGGGAAAATTCTTAGTGCATTTTTCACCGGAAATGGAAAAAACTCATCAAGAAATCAAAAAATTCTTAATGAAAAGTATGTATCGTCATTACAAAGTTAATCGTATGACTCAGAACGCCAACAAAATAGTTGGCGTTCTTTTTGATTTCTTTATTAAAAATCCTAGTTGCCTTCCTGATGAACGCCAAAAGTTAGCCGAGAAAATTACCGATAAAAAAGAATTGGCAATTTTAGTTTCGGATTACATAGCTGGAATGACTGACCGCTATGCCATTAAAGAATTTAAAAGCCTTGCATAAACAATAACCGATAAATTATCTATAATGTATCAAAGGCTTTTCATTTGCTCCAAGAATTTTTTCTAACTGAGGTTTTTGATATAAATTCCAAAACAGTTTATTGTTCACATCATCCTTTATTCCCTTTGGTAAAGGCTTGAAATTATCAATAATGCTACTTACTGTTTTAGTATAAAGATCTTGATTTTTAGTTATATCGATTCCATTACTTTCATATAAAGCTCTGGCTGATAAAAATGTTGCAAAAAATGCCCTAACTGAGCGAACATCTAATCTTGGATTAAATTCCTGAACTGTGATTCCATCATGAGTACGTTCATTAAATCTTATGTCTCTCGATCCGGTTGTTTTTCCAATTAATGAAAACAATGCTTCGTCAACTTTATTTCCATCTTTAAAAGCGGATTTAAGTACTAATAAAAAATTAGTTATCAAAGCGCAATTATTTTGATGACCAAATCTACCATTTTGTACAAAAGCTTTTACTACAAAGATTATCCGATTGTAATCTTTCCAAAGCAGTTTCCACGGCAAAAATTCGAGTTTCTATAATTTTATCTTGATCCAACTTGCTGGATAACTCCACCTCAGTCCAAGAATCTTTTTTATAATTCTTTTTATTATACTTTAAATTAAATTCTCCATTAACCACTTTATCTAAAGTTTTACTATAAAGTTCCGCATCTTCGAAATTCTTTTTATTATACTTTAAATTAAAGTCTTCATTAACAAATTTATGTAAAGTTTTACTATAAAATCCCGCATCTTCGATAGTTGCTAAACCATCATAAATACTATTATCAATTACAGTTACCACATGATTTTCTACTGCAAGATAACCATTTTTACTATCTTTGGTAAAATTTTTCTGAGATATTCTACTATAATAGCTTGAACCATGAGGCTTCATACTAACAACGCCCTTACTAATATTGTTAGAACCAATTTTTGTATCTCCCTCATCATATAAAATTTGCCCTTCGGAAAAATCTAGTGAATGCCTTTCATAATCAGCTTCATCACTTGTTTGAAATTTTATAAATTCAGAAATATCAGACTTTGAGATCACAATATCTTCAGTTCTTAACCTCCGAGATTTTGGATTTACTATTTTAGAATTAGGAATATTCCTATTTTGAACATTTTGTTTCATAATGAACCTTTAAAAAAAATTAAATAAAATTAAATTATTAAAAATGTGGCTTAACCAGCTTTAAATCATGATAAAATATGTATCAAGTAAATAATTAGAAAAATTTTTTGGTATAAATTTAATATGATTTGCTTAAAAAAATTTTATTTTAAAAACAAGCTCATGAAAAACAAAATCTTTTTATAATAAGATCCAATCTGCTAGCTTCTCGACAATTCTCCAAAAATATCTCATTAAATTTTATTCTTGCCAGAAATTTATCAGTCTTTATAATCAGCCCTTCCTGACCTTGTAAAACAATTTAGCAAAAATGGCTAACAACCAAAATAACAACAAATTTTCTGGCGCACAAATAATTGTTAAAGCCTTATTAAATGAAGGTGTAAACACTGTATTTGGCTATCCGGGTGGCGCAATTCTTCCATTCTACGATGCACTTTTTGTGCAAAATGAACTAAGACATATTTTAGCTCGTCATGAACAAGCTGCTTCTCATGCTGCTGAAGGTTATGCCAGATCAACCGGCAAAGTTGGAACGATTATCGTAACTTCCGGCCCAGGCGCCACTAATGCCATCACTGGATTAACTGATGCCTATTTAGATTCAATTCCATTAGTTTGTATTTCTGGTCAAGTTGCTACCTCAGTTATTGGAACTGATGGTTTCCAAGAAGCTGACATCACTGGTCTAACTCGCCCTTGTACCAAATATAATTATTTAGTTAAAGATGTTAATGATTTAGGCTACATAATTCACGAAGCCTATCACATTGCCAGATCAGGTCGTCCTGGCCCAGTTTTAATTGATGTTCCTAAAGATGTTCAAAATAATTTAGGAATTTATAATGGTAAAATTGAAATCAATCGCAAATCCTATCAGCTTGGTCATAAAATTGCCAAAGAACCGGAATTAAACAAAATTAATGAAGCAATAAATTTATTATCAAAAGCCAAAAAACCAATAATCTATACTGGCGGTGGCATTATAAATTCTGGCCCAAGAGCCGCAAAATTATTACATGAATTCGTTACTCTAACTGGCTTTCCTATTACCAATACTTTAATGGGATTGGGCGGATTTCCTGGTAGTGATGATCATTTTATTGGCATGCTTGGAATGCATGGAACCTATGAAGCTAATATGGCTATGCATGATTGCGATGTTATGCTTAATATCGGCGCACGCTTTGATGATCGAGTTACTGGCTGTGTTGATAAATTTTCGCCAAACTCCAAAAAAATCCATATTGACATTGATGATGTTTCAATTGATAAAATCATTAAAACTGATGTTGGTATCATTGCTGATGCTGGAGATGGAATTGAAGCTTTAATCTCAACTTGGAAAAAATTTGGTTTAAAAAACAGAAAAACAGAAATCGACAATTGGTGGAATCAAATCAATAAATGGCGCTCTGTGAAGAGTTTATGCTACGTTAACAGTGACAAAATCATCAAACCAAATTATGCAATTGAACGCATTAATGAATTAACTAAAAAACACAGCCCCTTCATTTCAACTGACGTTGGACAACATCAAATGTGGGCCGCTCAATATCTAACTTTTGAAAAGCCAAATCACTGGTTAACATCGGGTGGGCTTGGAACCATGGGATATGGGGTTCCCGCCGCAATTGGTGCTCAGATTGCTAACCCAGATAATCTGGTTATGTGCATTAGTGGTGACGCTTCATTTTTAATGAATATGCAAGAATTGGGCACATTAAAACAATATGAATTACCAGTTAAGATCATCATAATCAATAATCGCTATATGGGAATGGTGCGTCAATGGCAAGAATTGATTTACAATAGCAGGGAAAGCCATTCTTACATGGACTCTCTTCCAGATTTTGTCAAATTGGCCGAATGTTTTGGCATCAAGGGAATTCGTTGTGATAATCCCAAAGAACTTGATAATAAGCTAAAAGAAATGTTTGATCACAAAGGCCCAGTACTTTTTGACTGTGTCGTAGAAAAATCTGAAAATGTTTTTCCAATGATTCCAGCTGGCGCCGCTCATAATGAAATTTTACTTGGCAGCCAAGCAAAACAATATATTCAAAAAGATTTAAACGCGGTTTAAACATGTCAGAAGAAATAAAAAAGCACGTAATTGCTATTCTAGTTGATAATGAATCTGGCGCTTTGGCTCGCATTGTTGATTTATTTTCTGGTCGCGGTTATAACATCGAATCTCTCAATGTCGCACCCATTACTCAAGATAAAAAATTATCTCGTATCACCGTCACCTCTTACGGCAGGGCTGATACTATTGACTTAATTTGCAAATTATTAAATCGTATCGTTCCTGTCCATAATGCAGTTGAACTCACTAAAGAAGCTGGCTATATCGAACGTGAATTAGCATTAGTAAAAATTATCGGTGATGATAAAAAACGTGAAGAGGCCATGATAATCGCCGATAAATATCGTACTCACATTGTTGATATAACCGGCAATTCAGTTGTGTTTGAAGTAATCGGAACTTCTGTCAATATTGACAAAGTAATCGAAGAAATGTCGAATCTTGGTCTTGATGGCGTTTCTAGAACCGGAATTGCCGCCGGCTTTAAAGGTGAAAAAAAATTACAAGACAGCTAATAAAATTTAGCGCTAAATCTAACTATCCCAAATTAGAAAATGGAAAATTTAATCCTACCAATTCTAGCCATAGTTGGAATTTCAACAGCAGTTACCTTGCTTGGAATTTTTGTTTTGTGGAACAAAATGGCCTATTTTGGCGATGCATTATCTCATTCATCAATTCTTGGTTTGGCACTATCCGGACCATTTCATTATGATCCTTTTTTAGGTCTAATAATTTTTGCTATTATTTTTGCAATATTAGTAAACTTTATCGATAAAAAAAATCTTTATTCTAAAGATACAGTAATCGCTATTGTTTCTTATAGCGCAGTTGCTATTGGATTAATTTTAATTGCAATTTATCCTCAAAATTTTGATTTCGAAAATTATCTTTTTGGTGATTTAATTTTAGTATCAACCACGGAGGTTGGAATAATTTATTTATTAACCGCGATAATTTCTTTTTTTATTCTCTTTTATTTTAAAAAACTCTTACTTACCACAATTAATCCAGATTTGGCAACTATTGAAGGTATTAAAATTGATAATTTAAAATTAAAATTTTCTTTAATTTTAGCATTATTTATTGCTGCCAGCATAAAAATTATAGGAATATTTTTAATTACCGCCCTTTTAATTTTGCCCGCCGCAACAGCCAGAAACTTTGCTAACTCTCCAATAAAAATGATTCCAATAACTTTAGTAATAACTCTTATTTCCGGACTTAGCGGATTTTTTATTTCATTATATTTTAATCTACCTATCAGCTCAACTATAGTTAGTTTTCTTTCCGTAATTTTCTTTACGATTCTTCTTTTGAAACAAATCTTAAAGAAATCATTTGACTTTTAAGTAGCAAAAAATAAAACTACTTACATAAAATTAGTTCTACCTTCTGTTTTTTAAAAAAATTTTGCAAATTCTCATGACAAATAAAAATAATAAAAAGCTTGGATTTTCATTAATCGAGTTATCAATAGTGATCTTAATCATTGGTATTTTAGTTGCTGGCGTTACTCAGGGCAGTAGATTAGTTGGTAGATCTAAATTAACAGCCGCTAAATCACTTACTCAATCTTCTCCGGTTACTGGAATTAAAGATTTGTCCATGTGGCTTGAAACTACTTCAGATAAAAGCTTTAAATCTATTGAAGCCTCTGATGGTACTCCAATTAGCGCCTGGTACGACATTGAGGACGTTTCAAACAAAACTAACGCATCTATAGCTACCGTTGCCACTACTGGAACAGCTATTAAATACATGGAAAACTCAATTAATGGTCTTCCAACTGTTCGTTTTAATAGTGCCTCTGATTATTATTTTACGCTCAATGATCAGGGTGCTTTCTTGAACAACAATTCTTATAGTGTTTTTTATGTGGTTCGTTTAAGTGCATCTCCTGCAGCTGGCGGCACTAGGCCAATCTTAGCTTCTAATACTACAGCTATTGCTGGTGGTACAGTAAATTCTTTAGCTTTCTTTAATGCAGTTACCGCCACTACATTTAAAATTTGTGAAAGTAATACTGCTGCAGCCAATTGCTCGAACACGACATATCCCTTCGGTACACCAATACCTCAAATTATTAGTGTTATTAGCGCTGATACCACAAATATCAAATCTATTTATTTAAATGGTAATAATACCGTACTTAACTCTGGTGCAGCGGTAGCCCTTCCCAACATGACTGATCTTACCATCGGTAAAAACAACACCAATTATTTTGTTGGAGATATTGGAGAAATTATTGTTTTCACTAGAGCTTTAACAAATTCTGAAAGACAATCTGTTGAATGCTATCTTGGTAAAAAATGGGGAATTTCTGGACCTACTTGTGCATAGTTCCATAGTTTAAATTTATAATAAAAAACCCACCGATTTTACAATCGGTGGGTTTTTTTATGAGCAAAAATCAAAATGAGAAACGAAACTATAAATAGCCCATTATAAAATTCTTAATTATACCAATAGCCTCTATGCCAAATATTACTGCAATTGCCACGATAATCGTCCCTAAAATTCCAATTCCAAGACCAAGCAAAATCACCGCACCGTCTCTAGCAATCAAACCAAAAGAAGTAACTAGAATTCCAATTCCTGGTAGATAATTTGAAAGAGGCAAAGGCAATAAAATTAGGCTTGCAAAAATAAATATAAAAAATCCGATAAATCTTTGAGCAATTCCATCAGTTAAAAAAAATAGACGCGGCTTTAATAGAAGATCTACTCTTTTTAAATATGGTGAAGATTTCTCTACCATTGTTGCTAAAATTGTTCTTTTAACAGAAATATTAGCAAATT
>CAMDAI010000053.1 GCA_945888585.1 Rickettsia typhi
TAGTAAAAAAAGTTGCAAAATTATTTTACAGTAGCGAGTATAAAAGAAAGCAGGCGGCAATTGGCCCAAAACTTTCAAAAATGAGTTTTGATAAAGAGCGTCGCTATCCAATTACTAATAAATTTTGGAGTTAATTATGGATCAGAATAAATCAGATAAATTAGTTTATGCCGGATTTCGCATCAGAACTCTAGCAACCTTAATTGATATGGTAATAACCGCACCATTCTTCATTGCAATCATCTATTTACTTGGACAAAACGAATATACTTTAATTAGAATTGATGATGATTTTTACTCTCAATTAGAAAATATTAATGTTTCAGCTTCAAACCGAATTTCTGATATTATCTCTTGGGTAATTTCAATTAGTTATTCAGTATTTTTTATTTCATCAAAAAAACAAGCTACTATCGGAAAAAGACTATGCGAAATTTATGTAGCAACTAAGGATGGCCATAAATTAGGCAGATTAAGAGCTCTAGCTCGTTTTTTTGCTTCAATTTTATCGGTTTTACTATTGGGAATCGGCTTCATTATGATTATTTTTACCAAAGAAAAAACTGCTCTTCACGATCTAATTTGTGGAACCAGAGTTTTTCGCGGAAAAATTAATTAAGACATCAAGATAATTTATAACAAATGACGCAGGAATTTTTAGTTTCGAGTAATTTGCATAACCCAACCAAATAAGAAGAATTAGTTGTTATGACCACTATTTGCAGATTTGCACCCTCTCCTACCGGATTTCTTCATGTTGGAAACATTCGTGCAGCAATTATTAATTTTTTATATGCCAAAAAAACCGGGGGCAAATTTTATTTACGCCTTGATGACACTGATGTTGAGCGTACTCGCGATGAATATCGTGACATGATTATTACCGATATGAATTGGCTTTCACTTGAATATGATAAGCTTTTTCGTCAATCCGACCGTTTAGCCATTTATGAGGAAGCTAAAAATAAATTAATTCAAAGTGGACGGCTTTATGAATGTTATGAAAGCAATGAGGAATTAAATTTGCAAAGAAAATCTCAAATTGCCAGTGGTATACGTCCAATTTATAACCGCGCCTCTCTCCATTTAACAGAAGAACAAAAACAACATTTGCGAGATCAGGGTTTAAAACCTTATTATCGTTTTCTGCTTCACGATAATTCAACTTCTTGGGAAGATAAAATTAAAGGCAAAATAACTTTTCCTGGTCGCCATTTTTCTGATCCGGTTTTAGTTCGTGAAAATAATGTTCCAACTTACACCTTTTGTTCGGTGGTTGATGATATTGAATTTGGCATTACCGATATTATTCGTGGTGAAGATCATATCACCAACACTGCTATTCAAATTCAAATTTGTGAAGCTTTGGGTGGCAAACTTCCTGATTTTTCTCACCTCGCCTTAGTTAAAGCTAATGAAGGAAAAATTTCCAAGCGCGAAGGTGGATTTGACGTTAAAAGTTTGCGTGAAGATAATTTTGAACCATTGGCAATTATTAATTTATTAGCTCAAATTGGCGGTTCTGGCGGATTAAACATCTACAATAATATTGATGATCTGATAAAAAATTTTGATTTATCCAAATTTAGCAAATCAGCAACTAATTATGATCTGGAAGAATTAGTAACCATTAATCAAAAGCTTTTGGCAATAACGAGTTTTGAACAAATTAAACCAAGACTTGCAGAAATTGAAATCAATCAGATAATATCAGAAAATTTTTGGAATAGTATTAGAGCTAATCTAAATTTCTTAAATGAAATTAAATATTGGATTGAAGTTTGTTATGGCAAGTTCCGTTACCAAAACAAAAATAGCGATATGGAATTTTTAACTTTAGCCGGAGAATTATTACCAAGCGATACTGGCAAATCAGATAGTTGGCAACAATGGTTGGATGCTATTAAAATTAAAACTGATCGCAAGGGCAAAGAATTATTCATGCCAATCAGATTAGCACTTAGTGGCAAAGAACATGGGCCAGAATTAAAAAATTTAATTACTCTAATTGATAGAAATGAAATCTTATCTAGATTGAAGTATGTTAACTAATATTAATTCCCATCTTTAGATGGGTATTGGTATAATTAACCATTTACTTTTTGATTACAGATATTAGTCTTGCTTACAGTTTTTTAACTAAATTAAGTTGGTTAACATATGAATTTTCAAAAAATCATTTTACTATCAATAATACTTAACTGCAGCGCTTGCGTTGGAAGTAAAGTAATCGATGTTAAAAGCCCTTGCGTTTCAAATGACGATGGACCTTGCGGCCCAAGAAAATCGGTTAATGATTGGTGGTTAAAAAAAGATGGAGTGAAAATATAATATGGCAGATCAACAATCATTTGCTGAAAGATACAAAAGTAAGTCTGCGACTTCTTCCGTAACTGAAAGCGAAAAAAAATCAAAAATTGAAGAATTATTAGAAAAAAAGGAGAAACCCATGACTCAAGCTCTAAATCAAGGACAAATATCTAGCACAACATCAAGTCAAGCTGATTTGATTTACCTAGTAAAAGGGGTAGATGATGGCAGAAATGCTTGGTATTATGTTATGGTTGAAAGATTAAAATTATCACTTTTTCAAAAAGCCTTAAATGATAATATCATTCATTTAGAAAATTATGGTATTATTCTGAATTCTGCTTATGGAGATGAACCGCCTGTTGAAATCACAGAAGATCTAAAAAAGAAATACGGTATAAATTAATTTTATATCATTTCAGTTCTTTTAACATAAAAATTAATTAATTTAATTTTAACAATAGTTATAGTCTGGCTTGACATCTTTCACCTCAAAAAAAATTAAAGAATTTATAATGAAACATTTTCTTAAATTAGTGATTATATTTATAATTACTTCAGCGGTTTTGTTTTATTCATTTATTTCCAATTCTAACAGTCAGAATAAAATTCAAATCAAAAATCAAGAATCTTTGGAGAAAAATGCAAATAATTCTGATGAAAATTATGATAGTTTTTTACAAAATATAATCAAAAGAGTCAAAAAAGATTATGTTGAAGAAAAAACTAATAAACAGTTATTTGAAGCAGCAGCTCATGGAATGTTATCATCTCTAGATCCACATTCTTCTTATCTTGATGAAGATGAATTAAAAGAAATGCATGTTCAGACTAAAGGTGAATTTGGTGGAGTTGGAATTGAAATTACCTTAGAATATTCTCTTGTCAAAGTTATATCGGCAATTGATGATACTCCTGCCCAAAAAGCTGGAGTTAAATCCGGAGATTATATCAGTAAAGTTGATGGCAAATCAATTGCTGGAAGCTCTATTGAAGAAGTAGTAAAAAAATTACGTGGCAAACCAGGAACAAAAGTTGCTGTAACTATTTTAAGAAAAGGTGAGAAACAGCCAATTGAAATCACTCTTAATAGACAAAATATTCAAGTTAAAGCGGTAAAATCATCTCGTAAGAAAGATATTGCTTATATCAAAATTAGTAGCTTTTCTGAACAAGCTTACTCAGGAATGATTGCGGAAATTAAAAAATTAGTTGTGACAATTGGTAAAGATAAAATTAGAGGATTGGTTTTAGATTTAAGAAATAATCCGGGTGGTCTTTTAGACCAAGCTGTTAAAGTTAGTGATGTATTTTTAGACAAGGGCCTGACCATTGTTTCAATTCGTGGCCGCAATAAAGAAGGCACAGTTTATAAGGATGAATCTGATCAAAATCTAATAGCTGGAGTTCCGATTGTAGTTTTAATTAATGAAGGCTCAGCATCAGCTTCTGAAATTGTTGCTGGCGCCCTACAAGATAATAACAGAGCTGTTATTGTTGGTACTAAATCTTTTGGTAAAGGATCAGTTCAAAGTGTTATCCCTCTAGAAAACAAAAAAGGAGCATTAAAACTTACTACTGCTCTTTATTACACTCCATCTGGTAAATCAATTCAAGCTCATGGAATTGATCCAGACATTATTGTAACTGAAGCAAAATTAGAGCTTAAAAAAGCAATCGATGATGATAGAGCGGAAGCTAATCTCAATGGACATTTAAAAAATCAAATTGAAGAAGCCGTTAAAGAATCCAAAAAAGATAAATTAGAAGATGATAATATGGAGCTTTATAATGAAGATTATCAACTTGCCAGATCAGTTGATCTATTAAGAGGAATTAGTGTTTACAAAAAAATTGGCAATTAGATTAGGAATTATTAATTTTTTTCTTTTTGTCTTATCAAGTTACTGCGTTAGCGCTTCTGAATCAGAAATTTTTGCCGTTGCCAAGGTTAATAATCAAATTATTACCAATATTGATCTTGTTGATCGCTATAAATTTGCCTTAGCCACCTCTAAAATTGCAGTAAATTCCAAACAAGAATCCAATTTATTAATCAATCAATTATTACAGAAAATGATTGATGAAAAATTAATGATTGAGGAAGCGAAAACTTATGAAATTAGCACCAATGATGAAGAGGTAAAAGATGAAATTATTAAAATTGCTCACGATCAAGGAAAAACTATTGAACAATTTAAAAACTTCTTTAGCAAAAATGGCTCATCTTATCAAGATTATTTGGAACAGATCAAATCACAAGTTTTATGGTCAAAAATTGTGAATGAAGTAATTGCACCAAAACTCAGAGCAAATGAATCTGAAGTTAAAGAAGCAATGGAACTAACAAATATTGAACCTAATATTACCCAGTTATTACTAGCAGAGATTTATATTCCTTTTGATTATGAAGTTAATAAGGAATTTATCGATGCAAAAATTTTAGCTAAAAAATTATCTGATGAAGTAAAAAACGGCAAAAATTTTAAATCTATAGTAAAACAATTTTCTAGAAGTCAATCTCTGGAAAATGATGGCGAAATTGGTTGGTTTGGTAAAAATGATCTTGACCCCAAAATATATCAAGCAGTTGCTAAAATTAAAATCGGTGAAGTTAGCGATCCGGTTTTACTAAATAATGGTTATTACATATTTAAAATTATCGATAAAAAGATAGTAAATAATAACCTCTCTGACAGAGATATTAAGGCAATAAAGGCCAATATACTTAGCAAAAAATTACAGGTTTCAATTAGAAGCTTTACAATTGATTTAAGAAAAAAATCTTTTGTTGAAATCAATAGAAAGAAAATCAAAAACTTATAAGCAGAGCAATTTTATTTTAATTTTAAATCTTATACTCTAGATTACTTAAAAATATATCAGTCAACTACTAATACCAAATTTCAATTTTAAATGGGGTTAGTATGTTAAAAACCATTGGTCTTTAACCATACAGGAAGCATAGGCATGATTAGAAATGATATACATATCAGCATTACAAATAGCTTATGAAAAGCAAATTCAACAATAGCGATAAAACTAAAGAAAATATAAACAACAAGAATCCTGTAATAGAACAGGAAGATAGTGAAGTTGAAGCTGGAGGTCCTGGAATTGCCAGTATCAAAAGCAATAAAACCATGGTCATAGTTGCTTCAGCATTATTGGTTAGCGTAGTATTATATTTTTTATTTTTTCGTGGTAATGATTCTAATAAAGCAGAAAAACTAGAAGAAGTTATTAATACCACTTCAGATTCTGGTCAAACTCCAGCAAAAGCAGAAAAAATTGATGATTTTATTGCCGAAAAGAAAGATGAGGCTGAATTATTAGAAAAACCTTTGATTCCAGAAATTCCAAAATTGCCAGAACTGCCGAAGAATGATGAAATTGGAGTTCTGCCATCTTTTCTTGATTTGCCTAAAGATCCAATTCCAGTTCAACCAATAACATCACCAATTAATCCAATTGAACAGCAACCTACTTTTCCATTTAATCCAAATCAGCAGCAACCAGATCCAAATACTGGACAAAATATTGAAAAGGCTGAGGATAAAAAAGATAATCAAAAACCACCGGAAGATCCTAGAAAAAGCCCAATAATTGTAGTTGGTGGAGTCGATGCTGCTGGACCAACCAATAGTGTTGGTTATGAAAATAACATTATTCAACTCAATAAAGATCCAATTGACGCTTTACAAAAAACTGAAGTAAAAATTTTACCAACTGCCGCTACCGACAGAACTAAGGTAATTGCTCAAGGAAAAATGCTAACTGCAGTTCTAGAAACTGCTATTAATACTGAAATGCCAGGAACCGTTAGAGGAATAATCACTCGTGATGTTTATGGTGAATCAGGAAATGTAGTTTTAATTCCACGCGGTTCAAGGCTTTATGGATCATATTCAAGCCAAATCACCAGAGGACAAGGCCGAGTTGAAATTAACTGGTCAAGATTGATGAGGGTAGACGGTGTTGATGTAAATGTTACATTTAATGCCGCCGATCAATTTGGCAGATCAGGTATTGAAGGTGATGTCGATAATAAATATGGCTCAATCATTGGAAATTCTATGTTGACCAGCGTTTTGGCTATCGGTGGTGCAATCGCAGCAGAAAAATTAAGTGGTGGTGGTTCAGTTTCTACAACTCTTAATCCTCAGCAAGGAACTTCAACAACAGTTGGAAAAGCTTCAAGTCAGGCAATTTACGATGTTAGTAAAACTATTATTGATACAGTTCAACAAGTAGTGGGAAATACTATCGATATTCGTCCTGTAATCAGAGTACCTCAAGGAACCAGAATTACTATTTTGGTTAATGATGATATGAGATTACCACCAGTTAGAAATTATAAAAAATAGCCATATGAATAGTGCTATTAAAAAAATCAATCTCCATTTAGTTTCGGATTCAACTGGCGAAACTTTAAGTGCTGTTGCCAGAGCAGTTTTATCTCAATTTGAAGGTGTTGAATCCAATGATTTTATCTGGCCTTTAGTTAGAACCAAAAGCCAAGTTGAAAAAATAAAAGACTCCATCAAAAAAAATCCCGGAATTGTTTTATATACCATTTTAGAAGATGAAATCACCGAAGATTTAAAAAAATTTTGTTATGAATTACAATTGCCTTGCATTCCCGTATTATCCAGAATCATAACTGAATTTTCCAATTATTTAGGTATGAATATCAGTCAGGTAATTGGCAGACAGCATATTTTGGATGAACAATATTTTTCCAGAGTAGAAGCAGTTAATTATACTTTAACTCACGATGACGGCCAATCTACCTGGGATTTATATGATGCTGATATTGTAGTAATTGGCGTTTCTCGAACATCTAAATCACCAACTAGCGTTTATCTTTCACTGCGCGGTTACAAAACAGCCAATATTCCCTTTGTTAGTTTAGAAACTTTTCCACAAAATATTTACGATTTGAAAAGTCCTTTAATTGTTGGATTAACCATTAATCCAGAAAAATTAATACAAATCAGGCAAAACCGTCTATTGATGCTTGGACAGGAATTGGAAACTGACTATATTGATTTAGATAAAGTAAAATCAGAAATTGCCGAATCCAGAAAGCTTTTTGCTAAACTCACCTGCCCGGTTATTGATGTTACTAAAAAATCAGTAGAAGAAACTGCCGCAAAAATCATTCAGCTTTATCAAGAAAAGAAAAAAGCCAATAGTTAATATACCAATTTACTCCCAATTCAGCACGAAATGAATTTTGTAATAATTAATAATCAAATTATAAAAGAAGATCAGGCCTTCATATCAATACAAGAACGTGGCTTTCGTTTTGGCGATGGTGTTTTTGAAACTTGCAGAGTTTTTGATGGTATTATTTATAACTCGGAAGCACATTTTGAGCGCTTAAGATCCGGCATTGAAGCAATTAAAATTAAAATAGACCTTAAAGATTTAAAAAATAATTGCCAAAAATTGATTAAAAAAAATTCTCTGAAAAATGGATTAATCAGAATCTATATAAGCCGTGGTATTGGCAGCATTGGTTATTTACCAATAAATGATATTAAACCTTTAACTGTAATTGAAACTTTGGAAATGCCTACATTAGGATTATTTCCCATAAAATTATTCTTAAGCGAAATTACTAAAATATCGATTAAATCTCTGCCTATAAATTATAAATTGGCTCAAGGCCTAAATTCTACTTTAGCCAGAATGGAAGCAGTTGAAAAAAGATATTTTGATGCAGTTTTATTAAATGAAGCAGGTGAAATTTGCGAAACTTCTTCAGCCAATATTTTCTGGATTAAAAATAATATCTTATACACACCCGCCAAAGAATGTGGTATTTTACTTGGAACCACCAGACAAAAAATAATTGATTTATCATCAATTAA
>CAMDAI010000054.1 GCA_945888585.1 Rickettsia typhi
TAAAACCGGATCATTAAAATTTTTCCACCATAACTGATCAATTTCATTTGATGAATTGATATCTGATTTAGAAAATTTAGAAAACCAAGAATTACTCAATTTGGTTTCTGGATCTTTATAATCTGGCCCAACCACACATGAAGTTAACAGCAAAAATGCAAGCAATAATTTTAGGTTTTTCATTAATTACCTATCATTAATTAAATTGGTATTAATATAAACATCCATTTGCTGACCCACCAAAATTTTATATTCACTATTATCAAAGCTATAAAGCAATTCCAAAACTCTGGTATCAATTTTCTCACTGGCAGCTCCTGTTATGGTTGTTTTAGGCACGATATAAGGTTCAATTCTAACAAATTCTAACGGAATTTTTAAATCAGAATTGCCGCGAAGAATTGCTATTGCCTCTCCACCATTCTTAACTTTATGACTCTCAATTTCATCAACTTCAATTCTGACATACATTTTAGCTAAATCACCAATAAGCATCGATGCCTTGGGATTAAAACCTTGACCGTAAAGCTCTCCTAATTTTACATTAACTTTTAACACTTCTCCATCAATTGGCGATTTAATTATACGTTTATCAAAAGCAATTTTAGCCAATTTCAATTCAGCTTTAGCTTGATTTTCTTTTTCCACAGCCAGTTCATAAGCATATTGCTTTTTGTTCATTTCATCTTTGCTGATTGCTTCTTTATTTTTAATTCTTTTAACCATTTTAAACTGCTCTTTTAAATCTTTAGTTTGAATTATGGAAGCTCTGTAACTAGCTTTTTTTAAATCATAATTTGCTTTAGCTTCGCGATCATCAATCATAAATAATGGCTGACCCACTTTAACTTTAGCACCAGCAGAAACATAAATTTTAGAAACAATCCCAGCAATATCAACGCCCACATTAATCAATTCACCTTTAGGTTAAGTAATACCAGAACCCGCAACTGAATTTTGATATATTGAAGTTGCAACCGGTTTAATCGGAGCAGAATCTTTTCTCTTAGGATTATTGGAAATAGTTATAATGGTCTTAACCAACAAAATTAATGCTATAATCGGTATAGCAATTTTTAAGAAAAAATTCTTTTTAAAAAGATTTTTTATTTTCTTTAACATCTGATTCATAAATTTTTAGTGATCATTTTTTAAACTAATTCTGCCATCATCCATTTTTATGATCCGATCAGCAAAATCAAAAATTCTATTATCATGAGTTACCACAATAACTATACGATTTTCTTCCAAAGCTTTATTTTTTAATATTTCCATAACTTTAGCTCCAGTAGTTGCATCTAGAGCTGCCGTTGGCTCATCACAAACTATTAATTCTGGATTGTGAATTAAAGCTCTAGCAATTACCACTCGCTGCTGCTGCCCTCCCGATAGTTGCTTGGGCAATTTATCCACATGATTTTTCATATCAATTGTTTCCAAAATATTTTCTGCTTTCCGAACTGCATCATCAACTTTCCACCCTTGTGCAATTAAAGGAATTGCAACATTTTCAGCAGCAGTTAAAGTTGGAAGTAAATTATATTGCTGAAAAATAAATCCAATTTTATCTCTTCTAAAAGCAACTTTTTCATTATCTTTTAATTTGGTTAAATTGACTTTATTAATAATTACGTCGCCAGAAGTTGGAGTTAAAATTCCGGTAATTATGGAAATTAAAGTAGTTTTTCCACAACCAGAAGGCCCAACTAACATGGTTAATTTACCTGGTTCAATAGTTAAATTAATACCATGTAGTACAGTATTTCTAACATTTCCTACTTCAAAATCTTTGATGATATTTTTTATCTCTATCATTGTTCTAAGACCTAAATACAATTGCCGGATCCAGTGCAAACACTTTTCTAACACTGGCAAAACTAGCAATAATCATAATTAAAAACACTGCTACAGCAGTTCCAATTACCACCTGTGGGTATAAATAAAACCCCTGAAAAGCTGGAACTGATTGACCAACTCTACTAAAAAATATTGAGGTTAATCCTATACCAATTCCAAAACCAATAAAGCCTACCATCATTGCTTGAGTTAAAACCATCATCACTATTTTACGGTTATTAATTCCGATTGCTTTAAGAGTTCCAAATTGGCGAAGATTTTCAATTACAAATATATAAAAAGTTTGCCCAGAAATCACTACACCAATAATAAATCCAAGCAAAACCGTTACACCAAAATTAATAGGAATTGCAGTATGAGTCATAAAATAATCAATGGTATCGGCTTTAAATTCCTGCCAGGTTTCTGCTTTCAAATTAGTTTGCTCTTCAATTTTATTAGCAACTTCATTTGAATCAAATCCGTCTTTAGTTTTTGCCAATACAAAAGACATTTTATTTCTTCCGCTTGGCAAATATTTAATGGCTTGGCTGTATCTGGCAAAAATAATTACCGGAACTGAAAAAGGCTGAGCAGCATTACAAATTCCAACAATTTCCATTCTGCGATCATTAACTTCAATAGTTCTGCCAATTTTAAAAGGTTCATTTGGCCAAATATATTGATAACCAGTTTTATCGATGATTACTGAATCCGGTTTTTTTAAATCTTCCAAATTTCCCATAATCATTTGTTTGGGCGCTCCAACATAAGAAACATCATCGAAACCAATCAGAACCGAAGCTTGCAAAATATCACCAATTCTCATTACTACCTGCCCTTTATAAAAAGGAACCGCCCATTTAACACCAGGAATACTACGAACTAAATTTAAATTAGTATCAGCGATAGGTTCAACACCATCAAGATAACTCACTCTTTTATCCATTACCCAAATATCAACTTCGCTAACATCTTCAATAATTTTGGAAGTACGCTGCATAATGCCAATAAATAGCGAAAGCTGTTGAGCCATCAGCAAAGTAGCAAACATAATACCAAAAATTAATCCAAGATATTTGGCACGATCACCAATTAACATCTTGAGAGCAATTAAATTCATGTAATTTAAAAGAAAGTTAATTTAAAAAATTGATAAAATATCATTTCTATCATGCTTTTACTTCACAAGCTATCAAAAATAAGGTTTTATCATACTAAAAATTATTCGACATTATATTAAGTTTATTACTAATTTCCAAACTAATTTTATTCAATAAAAATAGCAAAAACTTAATTACCAAAAAATAATAAAACGATTATCTTATTAATTAGTGACTTCATTTTTCAATTAAGCTAATTAAAGACTTTTTTTATTATAATCGATTTCTCTCAAAGCTATTTTTGAAATGAATATTTTTTGCATAAAGAAACCTTATAAACAAAAGCAGGCTTTCAGTTTGGTTGAGTTATCAGTAGTATTACTTGTAATTGCAACCCTCTTATCCACTTCCGTTATTGGCTATAAATCCATTATTTCTGCTTCTAAAGTTAAATCAAATAGAGATAGTATTGATGCTGTTTATAAAGCAATTGGTAATTATTTAATTACTAATAAAAAACTTCCTTGTCCGGCCTCTTTAACATTAACCAAAGGAGATGTTAACTACGGCAATGAAGTTAGAGTTTCTGGAATTTGTTCATCATCAAGCGGTGTAATAATAAATGGTAATTTAGCTTATGGAATGGTTCCGACTCAAACTCTGGGATTACCCGCCAATATAGCCGAAGATAGTTTTGGTACTAAATTATCCTATATAATTGATACCAGATTTGCCACTCTAATAAATAGTGCCGGAACCACTGGATTTGAAGGAAGCGATCCCAACGCAACTATGATTCAGATTCAAGAATCATCATCTGTAATATTATCTAATGCTATCATGGTTATTATTAGTCATGGCGCTAATAAATTGGGTGGATTCAACTCTAACAGCACTAGTCCAAATCTTAATCCCGCTAATACTGATGAATTTAGTAATATTAGTACAAACTTTGATAATATCTTTATGCGAAGCTCCAATAGTATTGGCTTTGATGATGTGCTTTTATCCAAAAATAAAATGCAATTAGCAATAGAAAGTGGCTTTGATAAAATGGCCTGTCGTACCCTTCCTGTAGATTCCTCTGTAACTGGAAACTGTGAAGCATCATCTATTCCAACAAATTTAAGCTGGAAAAAAGCTGAATATAATCAAGAATTAAGTGCTACCACACCTGTTGGACAACAAGGATGCCCTTCTGCATGCATCACAATATCTCCAACACTATACCCATCTAGAAAATGTGGAAAATATGGGGTTTGGGGACCAATTCTTTATCCATGCAAATATAACTCATCTATAGTCTGTTCTGTAACGGGAATAACAGGAATAGCTAATCAGTCTTTGCCTTATGCTAATTCTTCCACAGCAATAAATTGTATATCCGGATATAGTGGATCTCCAACTTATACTTGTTTATCAAGTGGTCCCGCTAGTATTATTGGATCATGCACACCAATAACTTGTAGCGCTTCTGGAACTGGATATTCAGTAAGTGGTCTTGCTTATGGAAATTCTTCATTTTCTTGTAATACTTCCGGTTATACCGGAACTATAAATTATAACTGTAGCGGAACATCGAACCCAGGAACATTTAATTACTCTTCAGGATCATGCAAACCTTCCAATTGTACATTAAATGTACCCGGAATTAATTCTGTTACCGTTGGCTATACTCCAAGCTGGACTTCAATATCATGTAATGCATCTGGATATTACGGAAATATTAGTTACATTTGTAATGGCAGCTTAACCACAAGTGGTAGTTGCGGTAGTTGCGGCACCTCAGCTACATACATTTCAGCTCTTGGCATGTGTGTTAATAATTCATTCATATATGTAAATACCACCATGGTTGCTCGTCAGTCTAATGACAGATTTTATGGTTATAATGGTTATTACTTAATTATACAGGGCGATAGAAACTTTGTTCTTTATAATAGCTCCGGTAGTGCAATTTGGGCTACTGGTACCTATAATGGCACTAATAATTATCATTTTGCAAGTCTACAAGCTGATGGAAATTTAGTAGTATATGATGAGAATGGCAGCGCTGTATGGGCTGCTCCCGGTACTTGGGGCAACATAGATGACAAACTGATTGTTGGATATAATGGAAAAGCATATGTTGTTACATCCGATGGATCACGTATTCTATGGTCCGTCCCTTAAACATGCCTAAATTTATTAATAAATTAAGATTAATACTAACTAAATAAAAAATCAGGTTATTGCGACAAAATACCAATTAGTTAAAATCTTATAAGTTTAAGATAAAAAACTTATGGTTAAGATTTTTTATAATTAATGATATAATTTCCAGAAATTTTAATGATCTAACATATAAAAGTAATAAACTTATGAAAATAGGAATAACCGGAATTAATGGCAGAATGGGTAAAACCATTGTTAAATCTTTAGGTGAAAATGAATTTACTGACTTGGCTTTTGGCTCAGTTAGAAAAGGCAGTAGTTTAATTGGTAAAGATATTGGCGAAATTGTTGGATTCGATAAAAACGGAATTTTAGCATCCGACGATTTAGAACAAATGTTTGATAAATGTGATGCAGTAATTGATTTCTCATCACCAGAATTAACCTTAGAATGCGCTAAATTGGCAGCCAAACATAAAAAAATTCTAGTTTCCGGAACCACCGGCATAACCGAAAGCCAAAAACAACAATTAGCGGGCTTTTCTGCAAATTGTGTAATTATTTGGTCTTCCAATATGTCAATTGGGGTTAATTTATTAATTAATTTATCTGAGAAAGTGGCTAAAATTCTGCATAATGATTACGACGCAGAAATTTTTGAAATGCATCATAACAATAAGGTTGATGCTCCTTCAGGAACAGCCCTTTCTCTTGGTGAAGCTATTGCTAAAGGACGTGGTTTAAATTTTGGCGAAGTTTGTCGTAAAACCAGAGACGGTATTATTGGCAAAAGAGAAAAAAACGAAATTGGTTTTTCTTCACTTCGTGGTGGCGATGTTATTGGTGATCATACCGTTATTTTTGCTGGAATTGGTGAAAGAATAGAATTATCCCATAAAGCTTCTAACCGCGATATTTATGCCAGAGGTGCTATCCGCGCTGCAATTTGGGGTAGTGGTAAAAAAAATAATCAAGGAAATAGACTTTATTCAATGAGAGATGTGCTCGGAGAAATTGCCTAAAAATATCGAACAAAAATTTAGCCATAATTTAAATAAAATCTTTGGCAAAAAAACTCCAAAAAAAATTGTAGTAGGAGTTTCTGGCGGCATTGATTCCATGGCCCTACTCTTCTTAATAAAAAATACAACTAAATCAGAAATTTTTGCCGTAACTATCGATCATAAACTTAGAAATAATTCATCTTCAGAGGCTAGATTCGTTGCTGATTTTTTAAAAAAACATAAAATTAATCACAGTATTTTAGAATCATATCTAACCAAAAAACCATCTTCCAACATTGAAGCTCAAGCCCGAGAAGTTCGCTATAATTTATTAGTTAATTTTTGTCTGGACAAAAAAATCAATTATTTATTCATTGCTCATCATCAAAATGATTTAGCCGAAAATTTTTTAATCAGATTATTTCGCGGCAGTGGAATTGATGGGTTGTCAGCTCTTGATTACATTAGCAATTTCGAAGGCATTAAATTAGCTCGTCCCTTACTCAATTTTGAAAAAAATGAATTAGAACAATATTTAAAAATTAATAAAATCCCTCATATTCATGATGAAAGTAATGATGATGAAAAATATTTGCGCAATAAAATTCGTCAATTTTTAAGTACTCTAGATGATAGTAAACTAATTAATCAAAGAATTGCTTTAGCCAGTAAATCAATTTTAGTTTCAAAAAAATTGATTGAAGAAGAAATGCTAAAAAATGCTTGCAACATTATGGAATTTTCTAATTTCGGATATTTTTTACTAAATATTGATAAATTTAAACTATTGCATGAAGAAAAAGCTCTACGTTATTTAGCTTGGATTTTAATGGAAGTTGGCGGCAATAATTATAAACCCAGATTAGAAAAACTAACCAATTTTTATAGCTGGATTATTAATAATAAAAACCATAAAGCTTACAGTTTTTATGGCTGCATCACTGAAAAATACAACAGCAATAAAATAATAATTTACCGAGAAAAATCCAAAATTGATGAGAAAAATAATATAGTTTGGGATAATCGTTTTTTAATTAAAAATAAATTATCCAAAAATTTTTCTATTACCACAATTTCAAACTCTGAGCTTAATAATCTAATTAAAACCAAAAAAATTAAATTAGATAAAAATATCTTCAAAAAAATCCTTTACACCCTGCCAATTTTAAGGAAAAATAACGAAATAGTTTCAATTCCATATTTGAATTTTAAGCTAAAACAATCTGAGATAAAAAATCTTAAAATTAAATTCAAATTAAGAACTCCATTACAAAAAATATTTGAAAAAGATCTTAAATGAAGATTCCTCCATATCAAATTGACTCTTATATAAAAACTATTGCAAGCAATAAAGAAATTTATGGCGCTTTAATCTATGGACCAGAATCTGGACTAACAACAATACGCGCTAAAGTAATTGGCGAATCAATTGTTCCAAACCTTTCTGATTCATTTTTAGTTAACAATCTTTCTGACAAACAAATTGACGAGGATAATGCCTTATTATTTGATGAATTTGTTTCAATTCCAATGCTAGGGGACAGAAAATTAATTTTTGTCCGCGATGCTAAGGATAAAATTTGTGATGCCCTAAAAGCAATTTTTGAAGATAAAAATCCCAGTAGCAATAATTTTATTTTAATTACCGCCGGAGAACTCGATTCCAATTCTAAATTAAGAAAATTTGCTGAAGCTAATCAACATATCGCCTGCTTAGCCTGTTATGAAGATGATAACAACACTATTGCCCAAATTATTCGCCAAAAATTAAAAGAATATAATTTAAATGTTGAAAATGGCGTAGTGGAATTAATTACCGACAAATTTGGTAAAAATCGTTTAATTGTTCTAAATGAAATTGAGAAACTTGCCACCTATATGGGCGAAGATAAAAATTTAACTGTTGAAATTACTGAAACCATAATTTCAGATATTTCTGATAGTTCAATT
>CAMDAI010000055.1 GCA_945888585.1 Rickettsia typhi
CCCGCAATCTGGACATTTTCCCGCCCATTTACTATGAATTGTTCCGCATTCCTGACATGAATAAGTTGGTTTTGTTGCCATTTTATTGTTTGATTGATTGGGTTTGATGGAAAAAATTAGTTAAACAAAAAATTAGAAAAATGTCAATATTTGAAGAAGTGAGTAGGAAATTTTAGAATCTGTTTAATTTAGTGTCCGAGAAAAGGTTGACAGATCAATTAACTGAAAGTTTAATAGGTAACGAGAAGATCGGTGTACAAATTTTCAATCAATAACTATGTAATCCAACAATGAAAGAAGAGGACATAATCAACTTAACTAAAAAAGAATTCTTGCAGCAAATATCTTTAGCTAAAGAAACTGGAAATTATAAAGGGCAGATTCCGCCACAAGAATATCTAAACATTCTAGAAGACATGCCAGACAATATTTTTCAATTTGAGAAAACTTGGTACATAAAACCAGACCAAGAATTAGAAAAACAATTTACGGAAATTTGCAATTTCCTAGCCGATCCAAGAATTAGAGATGAAAATTTACCAGAACCTTCTCGGGTAATCAGGGATTTATACTTAAAAGATTACGAGAGCTGGAAAAACTTTATAGAGCAAATACACAGTATAAGGAACATGATCTATTCAGCAGATTACCATATTAAACAAATAGATGATCTACAGATATCTTTGGAGCAATCATTGAAAAATTCAATCTCAACAAATCATAACCAAACCATGGGCTACGGCAATCTATATACAAGAAAATTAGATTATGAATTTCAGGCCTTTATCCTAAAAATCAGGGTGCCACTTGATTACTTTACAGAAGCAGTGCGTCTATGTTACGAAAAAGTAAATTCCAATTATTTTACAGATTTAATTATAAATTTGCCGAGCAATCTTACTCCGATTTATGAGAAGTATAAATCTGATTTAAATGATGATCTAATTTTATCACATAACAAAAAAACGGCTAGAAATGTGCTATCTCACCAAAAATATATAGCATTGGGAACAATAAATACATCTTACAATAAAAATTCTGAGGAATCGTTTCTTGTCCTAAATATATCTGGAAAGAAAATTGAGTTAAAAAATATTCAAGAATTTCTACTTAACAGAAGGGATGTAGTGGCAAATTTTTTAATAGCTTCGATCTGGGCAATAATTAAATAGGGAGCAGATAAGCAATTTTATATCTGCAAATCAAACTTTTGGAAAAAAGAGAGATGGAGTCTTTTTGAAATTCATTTTAGTCTTGTTATTCATATGATGATGATAAAATCAATTAACCAAAAAAACATGGCAATGTCAAACTTAAAGCTTCTGAGAAAAACATTAAAAACACTTAATCTCGATTATTTTATTCTCCCAAATAATGATGAATTCAGTAATGAATATTTACCAAAAAACGCTAAGAGATTAGAATTTATTACCGGCTTTACCGGCTCTAATGCTGTAATTATTGTTGGGCAAAAAAAGGCAATTTTTTTTACTGATGGCAGATACACCATTCAAGCAGCCAAAGAAGTCAATAATAAAGATTACGAAATCTATAATTTAGCTAATAAAAGCTGGATAAAATGGCTGTTAGAAAATTCTAAAAATAATGATAGAATTGGTTTTGATCCAAAGCTTCATAGCATTTCCTCTGTTAGTTATTGCCAGCAAATATTAAAGGAGAGAGAAATAGTTTTTCTAAAAGAAAATCCAGTTGATCGAATTTGGAGCACTAAACCAAAGGCACCAACAACTGAAGTTTTTATTCATGATTTAAAATATGCCGGAATTTCCGCTGAAAAAAAAATTAAAATTATTACTAAAAACTTTGGCAAAAATGCTGATGCTTTAATTTTAAATTCACCAATTTCAATTTGCTGGCTTTTAAATATAAGAGCCACTGATATTGAATTTACTCCAATCGCTTTATGCCATGCAATTATTTATAAAAACAGTGAAGTTGATTTATTTATCGATGAAAAAAGATTAAATGCAAAAGTCAAAAAACACTTAAAAAATGTTAAAATTATTGCTCCAAAAAATTTAGAAAAAAATATTTTACTCTTAAAAAATAAGAAAATTCAACTTGATCCAAACTATTGTAATTACTGGCTTGCTTCGCTTTTAAAAACATCAAAAATTATTGAAGCAACTGATTCATGTTTAATTCATAAAGCCTGCAAAAATCCCACCGAAATTAAAGGCATGATCAAAGCTCATGAAATTGATGGTTTGGCCGTTACTAAGTTTTTATTATGGCTCAAAAATGAAGCAAAAAATATCGATGAAATTAAAGCTGCCAAAAAACTTCTGGAATTTAGAAAGCAAAACAAAGAATTTTTTAGTCCAAGTTTTGAAACTATCTCAGGCTTTGCCAGCAATGGTGCTATTGTTCATTACCGTGTAACAAAAAAAACTAACAAAAAAATTGAAGGCAATTCTATTTATTTAGTTGATTCTGGTGGCCAATATTTTTATGGCACTACTGATATTACCAGATCTATTGCTGTTGGAAAGCCAACTTCAGAACAAAAACATAATTTTACCTTAGTTTTAAAAGGTCATATTGCTTTGGTCACTGCAGAATTTTCTGATAAAACCACCGGCTCTGATTTAGATATTTTGGCCAGACAATTTTTACAAAAAGAAGAGAAAGATTATGATCATGGAACTGGTCATGGCGTGGGATGTTTTCTATCCGTTCATGAAGGACCACAAAATATCAGCAAAAGAAAAAATGAAATTTATTTAAAACCTGGAATGATAATTTCCAATGAGCCTGGATATTATAAATCGGGAGAATATGGAATTAGAATCGAAAATTTAGTTTTAGTAGAAAAATCAAAAAAGAAAGGATTTTTAAAATTTAAAACCATCACCTTGGCTCCAATTGATTTAAACTTAGTTGATTTTAAATTACTTACTGAGGCAGAAAAATCTTGGGTTTACAATTATCATCAGGAAATTTATCAAAAACTTAAATTAACTAAATTGGAAAAAATTCAATTAAAGAAAATTATAGATTTTAAATAAATCTATTCATTATCCTTTGAATCTACTCCCCAAATTTCCTTACGATCTACCCAGCCTTTTTTGCCTTCAACTTTGATTCCACACCAATCAATACTGCATTTAATCAATTCAGCAATTACATGATTTTCCATGCGCAGAATAACTCGTGATTTTTCAGTTTCAGCCGAATGAAGATTGATAAAGGTTTTAGCGGTTTTAACCATGATGGTTCTTTTTTTGGTAAGAAGATTTTGATTTACCCATCCGGTTTCACCATCATAATCTTTAATTTCGCTCCAATTATCATATTCGCTGATAACTTTTACCGGAATGCCCCGTAATTTAAAAGTGAACTTAATTGGATATTGCCCACCAGGACCAGCTCTAACATTAGTCTCGGAAGCACGAAGAGATGCAAAAAAATCTTTATCTTGCATTTCCTGAGCAGCCGAAACTGAATTAGAAAAACTAAGTAAAATTGCTAAAAATAAGATAAAATAAATTCTCATTTACTAACCTTTTTATTATTCTTTTGCTTATGATATTTAGCGCCACCATCTTTAATTTCAATCTGCTTAGCTCTAGCCACCCCTAAGTCATTATCACCAACATCTTTACTAATTACACTTCCAGCACCAATAACTGCATTATCACCAATTACAACCGGAGCAATTAAAGCAGTATTAGAACCAATAAAAGCACCCTTACCTATTTTGGTTTTAAATTTATTGTAACCATCATAATTACAAGTGATGGTTCCGGCACCAATATTAGCATCAGCACCAATTTCACTATCACCAACATAACTTAAGTGATTAATTTTAGCACCTTTAGCAATGGTTGATTTTTTTATTTCAACAAAATTTCCGATTCGAACATTATTATCAATAAAAGTTCCTTGCCTAATTCTGGCAAAAGGCCCAACAATTGCACCAGATTTAATCTCGGCACCTTCTAGGTGAGAAAATGATTTAATTTCTACGTTAGAATGAATCCTTACTCCAACACCAAAGACCACTTGTGGATGAATAATAACATCATTTTCAATTTCAGTATCAAATGACAAATGAATTGATGCTGGATCAATCATAGTAACACCATTTTCCATCAATTTACTACGCAATCTATTCTGCTTAATTATTTCTACGACAGCTAAATCATTTCTGGAGTTAACTCCTATAACTTCTGATTCAAGAGCTTCAATATAGCTACATTTTAATTTAGATTTTTTAGCTAAACCAACAATATCAGTTAAATAATATTCTCCACTGGCATTTTTATTATCAACTTTGGCCAGCAGTGATTTTATCTTATCACCATCAACCGCAACTACACCAGAGTTACATAATTTGATTTTTCTTTCTTTTGGATTGGCATCTTTATATTCAATAATTTTATCCAAATGACTTTTATTAACTACTAATCGACCGTATTTATTATTTTCATCAGCACACTCAAATCCTAAAACACAAATTGAAGATTGTTTATTTTGAATTTTAGTTACCATTTCTTGTAGAGTTTCAATCTTAAGTAATGGTGTATCAGCATATAAAATTAAAAGGGTTTTGCCGATTCTTGGCAAGGCACTAATACCAACATTAACTGCATGGGCAGTACCCAAACGTTCTTTTTGAATAGCAAAATTTATTTTAGAAGTGGGATGCTCTAATACAATTCTGTCAGCAAAATCAGAGACATCTTCAGAAATTACAACTGAAATATTACTTGGCTTTAAAGCTTTAGCGGTATCAATTGTAAGATTAACCATCTCACGACCAGCAACTTTATGAAGAACTTTTGGAATAGAGGATTTCATTCTAGTTCCTTTTCCGGCAGCTAAAATGACAATAGAGAGATCAGATTTTTCCATATAATTATTTTAAAATTATGGGCTCTGTATCTTAAATACAGAGCCCATTTCAAAAATCAATAAACTTTAATTAATCTATTAATTAGTCTTCTGATCAACTAATTTATTTTTAGAAATCCATGGCATCATAGAACGAAGTTTTTCACCGGTTGATTCAATTTGGTGAATTTTTCCTTTAGCTCTAAGAGCATTAAAATTCTTCTTACCGGTTTTATTTTCATTCATAAATTCTCTGACAAACTCACCTGATTGAATTTCATTTAAAATTTTCTTCATTTCAAGTTTAGTTGCCGGAGTGATAATTCTAGGACCTCTAGTTAAATCACCATATTCTGCTGTATTAGAAATCGAATATCTCATATTAGCAATTCCACCTTCATAAAGAAGATCCACAATCAATTTCATTTCGTGTAAACATTCAAAATAAGCCATTTCCGGAGCGTATCCAGCTTCGGTTAAGGTTTCAAAACCAGCCTGAATTAAAGCAGTAACGCCACCACAAAGAACAGCTTGCTCACCAAATAAATCAGTTTCACATTCTTCTTTGAATGTAGTTTCAATCACACCAGATCTGCCACCACCAATTGCTGAAGCATAGGAAAGAGCAATTTTTAACGCATTGCCAGTTTTATCTTGAGCAATTGCAACTAAACATGGAACTCCACCACCTTTTTTATATTCACCACGAACTGTGTGACCTGGGCCTTTTGGAGCAATCATAAATACATCTAAATCTGATCTTGGTTCAATTAATTTAAAATGAATATTCAAACCATGAGCAAATAATAAAGCCGCACCTTGTTTTAAATTATCTTTTAAATCGGTCTGATAAAGATCAGCCTGCAATTCATCCGGAACTAAAACCATTACAACATCCGCCCACGCCGCAGCATCAGCATTTGAAAGAACTTCAAAACCAGCATTTTTAGCTTTTTGAATAGAATCAGAACCATCACGTAGAGCAATTTTAACTTCTGCAACACCACTATCTCTTAAATTTTGTGCATGAGCATGGGCTTGGCTTCCATAACCAATAACCGCAACTTTTTTTGACTTGATAATATTAATATCAGCATCCTTATCGTAATAAACCTTCATAAAAAACCTTAAAAAATTATGTTAAAAAGAAAATAGCCCGAGCAGTTTATTTTCAGCCTTTCTAATAGTCAATTTAGAAAGATTAATAAAAATATGGAAAATGTCAGCACTTCATTATAATAATTAAATTTTTTTGCTAAAATAGAAATTATTAATAATTCAAACAAATTTCAAAGATGAATAACAAAGAAGATAAAACTAAGATAATAAGCATTTTAGATAATATTTTTGCCAAAATTAACGGTTATGAAATCAGCTCTAGCTATCGTGATAAGATCAAAATTAACAGTAAATCAATGACTTACGGGGAAATAAAATTTAGCGACTTTGCCAAAATATTAGACCAATGCGAGCCGATCGATGGCAAAATATTTTATGATTTAGGTTGCGGAACAGGAAGAGCATGCTTTCTTGTCGGACTTTTGTATAATTTTAAAAAAATAATTGGTATCGAATTAATTATTGATCTTTATTTAACTGCTAATCAATTAAAAGAAGAAATACCAGAAGAATACAAGGAGCAGAAAGGCAAAATCCACTTTACTCATGGCGATATAACAAAGGAAAATTTTATAGATGGGGATATAATTTTTATTAATGCAACTTGTTTTGAAGATAATTTTTTTTCCAATATAGCAGAAAAATTACATCAATTAAAAAATGGTTCTTATGTAATTATAACTAGCAAAATAATGGGATCCGCAGATTTTGAAATGATCTTTGAAAGCAATGAAATAGAATATTCTTGGGGACATCCTACCACTCGAATTTATCGAAAAATTAATAGAAGAGCTTAAAAATTTATTTAAATAAAAACTCAATTCCAGCTAAAAGTGCCATTCCGGCTATCATATTTTTAAAAGCCTTCTCGCTGATTTTTCCATGAATTATATGACCCAAATGAATAGCAAAAATTAATGGGATTACCACCCACCAAAATTCTAAAAAATGCTCGGTAGAGAATTTATTTTGGAGAGACATTTGAATTACCCGAACCAAATTAAATGTGATAAAAAACATTGCCATTGTTGCTCTGGCTTCAGATTTGTTATGAAATTTACTTCTAAGAGCAATAGAAAAAAATGGACCACCAATACCGAATATTCCCTGGGAAAATCCACCAATTAATAAAATAATTTTAGTAAAAATTTTAGGAAATTTTATGTCATCAAAAAATATAACTTTAAAAGCCAATAAAATTAAAAAAATTGCAAAGACAATCAGTAAATCTTCCGAACTAATCCATAAGAAGGAACTGACTCCAAGAATTGTACCAATAAAACAAAATGGGAGTGCTTTTAAAAATATTTTACCATTAAATGATTTATAATCACTGGCAATAACAAAGATGCTAGCAGAAGTAGCTATATATAAGGCAATAAGAATTAATTCTTTAATATCAAAGAAAAATCCTAAAATTGAAAAAGCTACCAAAGTTCCACCAAAACCAATGATGCTTTCTACAAAAAATCCTAGACAAAAAATTAATCCTGTTAACAATAGCGGCATATTCTCATTTCAAAAAGTTGATTATTTTTGACCCTAACTAAATCAAACATGATAATAAACAGAACTTTTTTATCACTAACAACTTTATTTTTATTTTTAAGCAATATTTCTTTTGCAGAAGAAGAAATATTAGCAGAAACCTCAGAAATTGAATCTAAAAATTCAAAAAAGAAACTAATTAATGGCAGATTTATTACTGAATTATATGATGAAAATGGTTATCATTCAAATGATGATAACAATAAATTTAATAGTGAATATACTAAATCCTATTTAGATTTAAACTTCAATATCACTGATAATTTGTACGTCAAATCATTAACAGCACTAGAACCAACTAATGTTGCCATTCAAAATATTCCAGATAGAACGAATCGTCATTTTAAAAATGAATCATTATTTACCCGAGAATTATCTCTTAATTATCAAGCAAGTAATTTTTCAGTTGGTTTAGGTAAAATTAATAATTTAAATTTTGGAAAATATTGGGATAATCAAAATAAAATTTGGGCAACAAATTTAGTTAAAACCAGCTAT
>CAMDAI010000056.1 GCA_945888585.1 Rickettsia typhi
AAAATTAATAATAATTTCTGGAAATAAAAATCCAAAAAACATCAAAGAAGCAATAAATATCATTGGCAACATTAAACCAAAATTAAACTCAATTTTTTTGGCAACATTTAGATTAAGATCGCTTGTTTGCTTATGACTTACATCAAACATTGGATAAACAATTTTTAATAAGCAGAACATATTTAAAACAGAATTTATGATAATTATCAAGCAATTGATAAAATAGTGATCAGTAATTGCCTGTTTTAACAGGAAGTATTTAGCAATTATTCCAATTCCAGGGCTAATTCCAACCAGATTAATTAATCCAAAAATAAGAAAGGCTGTGGTAATTTTTAGTTTATAAGCAATGCCATTGATGCTTTTGTCTTCTGAGTCAAGAAGATATAGATTTATGTTACCAATTGCAAAAAATATTAAAATTTGACTGAGAATAAAAGAAATGATCACTATTACTGCTTTATGAATTGATAAGCTAAGAGTAAATAATGAAAAAACAGTAAAAATTAATTGGTTAAAAAATAGATAAATAAACATTTTTTTTAGATTATCTCCAATGATAGCAAAAATGGCTGAAATAAGAATATTAAAAGTTATTATTGCTATGATAAACCATTTAATTCCATTACTTTGAAGATAGGAATAAAACACTTCTGCTCCAAAAATATAAATAATTATTTTAAGTAAAATTACTGGTATTAAAAAGCCATAAGAAATAACAAAAATGGCAATTACTGAAGGTGGATTTAGATAATATAAATTGCCATAAGTTAAATAAATTGGAGCTATAACAACTAAAGCAATCCCGATTAAATATAAAAATAATAAAATAATATAATTTAGCGCGGATAGATTATCATTGATTATACCGCTTTGAGTAAAATCAATTTGTCCAGTTGTCTTGTATGTTAAAACTGAGGCTAAAAAGAAAAAAAATGAACTTAAAAGTGCTAAAAAGGTCAGATTATAAGAAACTCTAATGTCACGCTTTTGCATAAAGTAAGTGCCAAAGAAATAAAGGCAAAATATTAGAGATTGATAAAATAATAGAACCGAAATTAAATTTTTGGCTAAAACAGTTAATGATATAAATTCAATAATTAGAGTGAGAAAAATTTGAAAAGATGCTGTTTTTTTGTCGTTATTTAGAAAAAAATATTTATTTGAATAATAACTAATAGCAATCCAGCACATAGCTATTAAACCTAAAAAAGTCAGGGAAATTGGCTCAAGAAAAAAACCAATGGTTAAGTCACGACTCATATTAAATAAAGTTAAGGAATTTTTGTCATGATTTAGGTAGCTATCTAACAGATTGAAATAATTTACTAAGAAAAAAATTGGTAAAATGGTGCTAATCTTGCTTACAATTGATGGATAATCGCGTATTATAATGATAATTGCGGTGCTGATTAAAGGAATGATGGTTAAAAATAATAATAAAAATTGTGTCTTTGTCACGTTTCCTAGATTTCCCCCATCTATATTGTATTTGAAAGCAGATAAATACTTAAATTATTAGCAATGCTAATCAGTATGTTAGAAAAAATAGCAAAATATAATGCAATAGAAAGCATAATCCAAAATGATATGGTGTATAAAAAATTTTCTTGTTTAGAAAATAATTTATTGGCAACCGGAATTTCCTCTTTTGAATAAAAATAAAAATAATTTATCATCTTGATAACCAATTTTATCACAGCAAAGTTGGTTGTAATCAATAATATTATTACAAAAAGTGAAGGTAATAAATTGCTTGTAGCATAAGCTAATTGCCAGTTTGCTAAAAAGAACATGGTCATTGGAAAGCCGGCAATAAAGAATATTATTGCTTTAAGAGGAATTCCAACAATAAAGTTATTTTTTCTGATTATATGCAAATTTTCGATATTACAGTTAGAAAAATTACGCGATAAATAAGAAGCAAATAGAAAAATCATTAGATTTGTAAAAGAATAATTAATTATATAAAGAAAAGATGCTGATATTGATTCTTTAAGGGCTAGACTAATTCCAATTAAAGTAAGACCAAGATTTATTAAGCAAAGATTAGAGGCAATAATTTTTAAATGTTGATATTTTAATAATTGAATATTTCCATAAATTATCAATCCAGATCCAGCTAAAAATAAAACAAAATCAAAGTTTAATTTGGCAAAACTAAAATCAATTCCAAATAAAAAAAATATAATCCTAATCAATAAATATAAGCCGATATTAGTTTTTATAAAAAGTGAAGATGTTGATAAAAAATTGGCAAAAAAATTATTTTTTTTGATTTTTTCGAGATAAAGCCAAATGGGAAAAAATTTAACTAAGATGGCAAATATTGTGATAAAAAAGATTAAAACTGCCATAGTATAATCATTTTTAAGGATATAGCCGATATCATTTATTATCAGGTTGATATGAGCTTCTCCTGTAATTATATAAAGCGATAAAAATGCCAATAAAATTAGAATTGATCCGACAACTCCCCAACTGAAGTACTTGAAAGATAATTTGGTTAGATTCTCATCATTAGACATGCTCATTATGGCATAAAATGTAAGAGAATAAATCTCGATAAAAATGTAGAGATTGATAATGTTGTTGGTGGTGAAGATGCCAACTAATCCAAATAAGTTAAGTAAACTAACTGAATAAAACATTTTACGATTGCCATCATTAATCAATTTTTTAATATCAGACTGATAGTAAATATTGATCATGAATTTATTAAAAATGACCAAAAATAAGAAGAAAATTGTAAGAAAATCAAAATAATATTCAGTGAGTATCGATATGGTACTTTCAATATTAATATCACTAGTTAGTTTGCCATAAATTAATAAATCGGGAGTTATGTTAAAAATAAGAAGTGCTAATGTTATTATAGCAATTATAAAAATTGAAAAATCAAAGCGAGCTGGCGCTAAAAAGCACAAAATAGAAAAGAGCAAAGGTGTAAATATTATTAGGTATCCAGCTATATAATTAGACATTTTTTTGAGTTATGCCGCGTTTAAAAATAATTTAAGTAACAATATTGACCAACTTATTTGGAACTACAATTATTTTTTTAATTTGGCTATCGAGAAGATGTTTTTTTACAGATTCATTTGCTAATGCCATTTTTTCTAAATCTTCTTTTGATGAATCTTTCGCCATTTCCATAACAGCTCTTAATTTACCATTAACTTGCAAAGCGATATTAACTTTGTCATCAATAGTTAATTTAGGATTGAAATTTGGAAAGACTGCACTTTTTGCAATTGAATTTTTATTGCCTAATCTTTCCCACAATTCTTCAGCTAAGTGAGGCATTATTGGTGCAATCAGAAGAACTAAGTTACCCAGAGCAAAAAAAGTAACTTTTTTATCTAAATCATTTTTGATTTCAAATTTTTCTATAAAATTAGAAAATTCTCTAATCTTAGCGATGGCACGATTAAATCCCATTTTTTCTAATTCATCTTTTACGTCAGAAATTGATCTATGGGTAATTTTTAATAGATTTATTTGATTTTGATTTAAATCAGATAATGATTCTTCTTTAAAAAATTGATTTGAAACTTGATTAAAATCATAAACTGAATGCTCTAAAACAAATCCTTCAACTAATTTCCATAAACGGTTAATATAGCGCCAAGATCCATCAATTCCAGCTTCTGACCATTCAAGATTTTTTTCGGGTGGAGTATCCGACATCATGAATAATCTAGCAGTATCTGCTCCATAAGCATCAACTATGGTTAGAGGTTCAACTACATTTTTCTTGGATTTACTCATTTTTTCACTGCGTCCACCAATAATTTTTTCTTTGGTTACACAGTGAATTAAATTTTCTCCTTCTTGAATAACTTCTGTAGGAAAGACCCACTCACCTTTTGTATTTTTAAAAGTTTGATGACATACCATTCCTTGAGTTAGAAGATTTTTAAATGGTTCATCAAAATTTAAGTAACCGCATTTTTTCAATGCTTTAACAAAAAATCTAGCATAAAGTAAATGCATAACTGCATGTTCAACACCGCCAATATATTGATCAACAGGCATTAATTTATTAACCAAATCAGTATCAAATGGTTGCTCATTTTTTGGACTAATATATCTTAAAAAATACCATGAGCTTTCAAAAAAAGTATCAAAAGTATCGGTTTCCCGTATAGCTTTTTGGCCTTTATAAGTAGTATATTTCCAGGTTGGATGATTGGCTAATGGGCTACCATTTCCATCGAACTCAACATCATCTGGTAGTTGTATTGGTAAATCACCCTCTTCTGCCGGTACAACCGAACCATCTTCTAAATAAAGCATAGGAATTGGGCATCCCCAATATCTTTGTCTGGAAACACCCCAATCTCTAAGGCGATAATTAATTTGTTTTTTGCCAATTCCTTGTTTTTCCAGGAAATATATCGCTCGTTTCTTAGCTTCGTCATTATTAATTCCATCTAAAAATTGAGAATTAAACATAATTCCATCTTCGGTATATGGAGCTTTAATCTCATGATTATTGCTGGCAAATAAATTATCAATTATTTCAGCATTTGATGCACTTTTTTCATATAAATTGATAATTTCTTTAGTGACATCCACATAAATACCTAAATTATTTATTTCATTAAATTCATCTCTGGCCGGATAGGCTAAAATTTCCTGATCAGGATTAAATTCAGCATTAACATCATCTGGTTTATTTCCACGCGCATCAAGTCTGATCCATTTTTTGACTGATTTTAGATAGACAACATTCATATTATGAATTATTTTGCGATCAGAAATGGTTTCGTCAAACATAAGAAGTTGATCAGAAAAGCCGCATGGAATTCCTAATCCTCGAAGAATTGCACAAAGCAAATTAGCTTTTCCAAAGCAAAATCCTTTCCTTTGTTCTAAAACATCACTGGCCTTTAAATAAGGCTTTTGTGATAAATAAGAATTATCATCCATAGAATGATTAATCTGATCTCTAACTAGATAATAGGCGGTTTTTACAGTTTCAATTTCATCTTTTTTCTCGGCTTTAATTTTATCAATGATTTCTATGATTAAAGGATGAGAAAAATTAATTAAGTCGGTTTCAGCTAAAAATTCATATTGATTAGAAACCACTGGTCGGATTGGTAAATTATATTTTTTAGCAAATTCAAAATCTCTTTCATCATGAGCTGGACAACCAAAAATAGCACCAGTGCCGTAATCCATTAAAACAAAATTAGTAATATAAACTGGTAATTCTATCGATTTATCAAACGGGTTGGTTACTTTTAATCCGGTATTAATACCTTTTTTTTCAGTGGTTTCTAAAGTTTGTTCATCAACAGCATTCTTATTGCAATCGGCAACAAAGTCTGAAATATCCTTGTTATTTTCTGATAATTTAATTGCAATTAGATGATGAGGAGAGATGCCTATAAAGGAGGCTCCAAATAATGTATCTGGTCTTGTGGTATAAATTTCAATTTTTTCACCTTCTTTTGTGTAAAAATTAACTACCGCCCCTTCACTTTTACCGATCCAATTTTCTTGCATGGTTAAAACTCTTTGATCCCAGCCAGAAAGATTTTTTAATTCAGATAATAATTCTTCACTAAATTCACTAACTTTTAAAAACCATTGTTTAAGTTTCTTTTTTTCAACTAAAGCTCCACTTCTCCACCCTCTTCCATCAATTACTTGCTCGTTAGCTAAAACTGTTTGATCGATTGGATCCCAATTGACGTATGATTCTTTTTGGTAGGCCAGACCTTTTTTATAGAATTCTATGAAAATTTTTTGCTCATGCTTATAATAATCTGGATCGCAAGTAGCAAAACTACGATTCCAATCATAAGAAAGGCCAATAGCTTTTAACTCACCTTTCATATTTTCAATATTACTGTAAGTCCATTCTTTTGGATGAATTTTATGCTGTAGGGCGGCATTTTCAGCTGGTAAGCCAAAGGCGTCAAAACCCATTGGGTGAATAACATTATAACCTTGCATTCCTCTATATCTGGCGATTACATCACCAATTGTGTAGTTTCTTAAATGACCCATATGAATTTTTCCAGACGGGTAAGGAAGCATTTCTAGAACATAATATTTTGGCTTATCGTGACGATCTTCAAAGACAAAAGCTTTAGTGTCTTCCCAGATCTTTTGCCATTTAGACTCGGTTTTTTTATGATTATAATTAGGAATTTGCTTAGTCATTTTGAAAATTATTTAGAAGTGGAAGCCTGTTTAGCTTTTTCAATAATTTTTTCTTTGATAAGCTTAACGACAATATTGTTATCAATTTTTTTATCATTCCACAAGCCTTTTTTGTCTTTTTCCTGATTAAAAATTGAGATTGTTAAATTTTCTTCCTTAATTTCATTATTTTTAACCACGGCATTAATTTTTATTCTTGCATTTTTGTTATCACCATTTTGATACCATTCAGTTACTATAATTCCTGAGTCATTATCAATGATTGCAATAGGAAATAAACCACCAATTACATCAACCGAGGCTAACCATAAAGGCTTTTTATTATCAATTGTTACCTGCTTTGTTTTTTCATCAAATTTTTTGTTGTTGCCATAAATAGTTACTGGGTCGTTAAAGAAACGACCTCCTCTGGTTTTTCTGACAATATCGGGATTTTCTGGATAGGTTGGATCAATCTTAGAATTTGAACAAGATGATATATTTAAAGAAAGAAAAAATAATAAAATTGTTAATTTTTTCATTTTATAAAAACTTAATAAATTATTTCTTATCACCCATCAAGGTTAAAATTTATCTGTATCTGGCAGAGAAGGTATAGTATACTCATCCTTAACTTCAGACTTGGGGTAGGTTGCAGATGGTGCAGATGGTGCTGAAGGATTCTTTTTTATCGGTGGCGGAGGAGGAGTGGAAGATTTAGCGCTAGCATTAATTGCTGGTGCTGAGTCATTACTAGATTCAACTTTTGGAGCAACATTTGCTGGTTGGACAGAATTTGAACTCAAAGTTTCTTTAGATTTCTTATCTTCGTTTTTTACTGGAGCTGAAGGATTTGATATAGCAGGATTGTTATTAGCAGGAGAGATATTTTGATTGCTAATTACCGGGGTTGCTGAATCTTTTTTCTTAATAAAAGGCTTGATTTTATATGCTATATGCTTTTTACCTAAAAAGTTATATTTTTTTTCGCCTGAAGAAATGGAATCATTTTTTAATTTATTATCTGGCAATTCGGATTCAATGCTTTTATCTCTAATTTTATCTTCTCCACCAAGATTATAAATAACTTCATCTTTATAGCTTGACATAGGTTTTTTGTCTTTTAAAACTGAATCCGAAGGAATGGGAGTTATTAACTTTTTTTCAGAAACTTCTGTTTTTGTATTATTCGATTCTGACTCAAGTTCTTTCTTTATTTCCAATGTTGTAGGATACGGAGTTTGGGGAAATTTATAATTTTTTGAAAATTTATTTCCTAAAAATAAATATGCAGCACCTTTCTTGTCTAATTTTTTATTGGGAATAAGAGATTGATTTGGTTCATTATTTTGTATTACTGCTGGCAAAGATTTATTTGATGAATATTTACTTTCTGTAGCTTTATCATTTTTTGGATTTTCAACTAATTTGGGGCTTTCAACTGTCTTACCCATGAAGTTATAAATTTTTTCTAGAACTCCATTGTCATTTTTTACAAATTTATTAGAAGATGAATTATTTTTACTTACTCTTTCTAAAAAGCTTGTAAGCAATTGTTGCATAGAAAGGTTATCTTTTTTCTTGGCAATATATGAAGCTTCATTAATTTGATTTTTTAGTGTATTTAAATCAATTGAATTATAGTTAAAATTATTAATTAGTATACCAAGGCACTCTAGACATTCCGAACTTGCTGAATGAATTATAGCGCTTTCTTTAAAAGAGTTGAGTTTTCCAATTTCTGCATT
>CAMDAI010000057.1 GCA_945888585.1 Rickettsia typhi
AGAACTATTGACAAAAAAGGTGATGCAACTGTAATCAAAAATGAAGTGCTAACTCTCAATTTCTATTTTGCAACCAACATGGAATTAACAATTGAAGAAAGATTAATTAATCCGCTAGGTTTTCAAGTTACAAATTATTTGCTTTCAGAAGAAATATTTAACTATTAAATTGTGCTAAATAGCAAAAATAAAAAATCAAAATTATATGATTTGACTAGTAATGCCATTTCTCATCACGTTTGCCATTCTCGTGCGGTTAAAAATCAAAGATTTTCAATATACCAATTTTCATCTAAAGATGGGAATTTCTATAACTTGATTTTGTTTGTTGTCTTTATTTTTATAGTAAATTTTTTTAGTTTGGATAGTGCTTTTTCACAAAATCAGGAATCACTTCCAACCATTGCCATGCCTCCAAAGAATTTGCCACCAAGTTCTGGTCCAATTCCGGTTACAACTGATTCCAGAATCAAAACTTTAGTTTATAATCCTAATGAGGTGTATCAGTTAAAATTTCATTATGGTTACCAATCTTACATTGAATTTGCTGAGGATGAAGAAATTGAAATGATTTCAATTGGTGAATCTTTTGCTTGGAGATTAACTCCAGCTGGTAAGAGACTATTTGTTAGACCACTTGAGGTTGCTGCTCATACTAATATGACTATAATTACCAATAAAAGAACTTATCAATTTGATATTAGATCGGGGGAATATAATGGTAGAGCTGATGAAGAGCTGGTTTATATTGTCAGATTTTATTATCCAGAAATTGGTGGAATATTGCCTATTCCATCCCAATTATCTGCACCAAATTGTCAACCAGCGCCACTGCCAGTAATTCCTAGAATTATTGTAAAAGCTCCTTCACCTCCAGCACGAGTTAATGAACCTTTGCCTGCAGAATTAAGTGGAAATCCTGATGGTGGAAAATTGAATTTTGAATATAGTTTTGCAGGAAAGTCAGCTAATATTGAACCTACTAAAATCTATGATAATAGCAAAGAAACCTTCTTCCAATTCAAAGACGGCAATTTGCACATCCCTTCAATTAGTGCAGTTGATATTTTTGGTGGAGAAAAAGCAGTAAGCTATGCAATCAGGGATGATTATGTTGTGATACCAATGGTTGGAACTCAATTCACTTTAAGATTAGGTGATAGTTTGATTTGCGTATTCAATAATCAATTTGTTAGAACCCCAACTCGTCCCGGTCAGTAATATTTTATTGAATTAGCCGCTATGAATTAGTTTTATACATTCATTATAATTAAATAATTCTAGCAAAACCCTAGCAGATTTACCGTTATTGCTTGTTAATTCTGGATCTTTATCGAGCATAAATTGAGCCTGACGATTGGCAATTGCCAGCAAATCATAATCAAAAGCTAAATTAGCAATTTTATATTCAGGAAAGCCACTTTGCTTAGTGCCAAGAATTTGACCAGTTCCACGCATTTTCATGTCTTCTTCGGCAATTTTAAAGCCGTCGTTACTTTCTTTCATAATTGTCAATCTGGATTTTCCTAAAGCGCTGGTTTCTTTGCCATAAAGTAAAATATTGTAAGATTTTTTATCGCTTCTTCCTACTCTTCCACGCAATTGATGAAGTTGGGATAGGCCAAATTTCTCACAATTTTCTATAATCATAATTGTGGCATCGGATACGTCAATTCCAACCTCAATTACTGTAGTTGCAACTAAAATTTGTACGGTAGTATTTTTAGCGGCAAATTCTTCCATGATTTTATCTTTTTGTGAACTTTTCATTTGGCCATGAATTAATGCTATTTTTTCTTTCCCAAATTTTTGACAGAATAATTGATAACGAGCCATAACATTACTAATATCTGACTCTTCTGTTTCTATCTCACTTTTTTCAATTAAAGGACAAATCCAGTAAATTTTTTCACCCTTTTTAAGGGCTCGGCTAATGCCTTGATAGACTTCATCAATTTTAATAATCGGTATTACTCTAGTGTCAATTTCAGTACGATTATTGGGTTTTTGATCCAAAATAGAGATATCCATATCACCATAGAGAGTCATCATTAAACTTCGAGGAATTGGGGTTGCGCTCATTAAAAGTAAATCGGGCGTCATTCCTTTTTTTGTTAATTCTAATCTTTGCAAAACTCCAAAACGATGTTGCTCATCAATTACAATTAAACTTAAATTTTTAAAAATAATTTCCGGATAAATTAAAGCGTGAGTGCCTATGATTATATCAATTTCGCCATTTTTCAGTCTTTCTATAATTTGAGTTTTTTTCTTTTTAGTAGTTTTGGAAGTTAAGATTTCAATTTTTATGTCAAAATTTTTAATTAGTTTACTGAAATTATCAAAATGCTGCTGTGCTAAAAGAGAGATTGGAACAATAATTGCTACCTGTTTTTTTTCTTCAACTGCTTTCAATATTGCTAGAAATGCCACAATAGTTTTGCCGCTACCAACATCTCCTTGCAACAGCCTAAGCATCTTTTTTTCTGATTCCATATCAGCATAAATTTCTGTCAAAACCTTTTTTTGTGCTGAAGTTAGTTTAAAAGGTAATGCGGCAATTAATTTTTGTCGCAAACTATTGTCGCCAATAGTTTGAATGCCAAGTTCATGATTAATTTTTTTTCTAGAAATTTGATTGGCTAAACTTAATGCGAGTAATTCATCATAAGCCAATCTTCTTCTGGCTGAATTACTTGGCTCAAAATCAGTTGAATTTTTGGGATGATGAATTTTAATCAGAGAATTTTTCCAACTTAGCCAATTATTTTTTTTGAGTAAATTTTGATCAATCCATTCTGATAAATCTGGAATTTTATCTAAAATCTCATTGATCTTATTGGATAAGAATTTTTGATTAATTCCTGCAGATAAAGGATAAATTATTTCAGTTTTTGGAATTTGATCAATTAAATCAGCCCTAACTACATATTCTGGATGTGCCATTTGTAAACCATGGTGAAATCTTTCAATTTTGCCACTAATTGCAATTTCACTATCAATTTTAAAATTTTTCTCGATATAATCTGGAAAAACCTTAAAAAATATTAAGTTTAAATTACCAGAAGGATTGGAGCACTGAATTTTAATGGGATGTTTAAAAGTTTTTGGTTGATTTATTTCATCAATTTTAACTTTAATAATGACATTTTCCTTATCTGAAACCTCATATAATTTTGGTAGATAAGATTTATTTACTACGCTGGACGGAAAATGATAAAGTAGATTGGAAACCCGATCCCCATTAGTTAAATTTTGTAAAAATTCGGCAATTTTTGGTCCGACTTTATTTAAAAAACGCAGATGTGAGAATAAGAAATTAATATTCTGATTGTCTGGCTTCGGCGCGTCTTTCATCTTTTTCTTTAATGCTTGCTCTTTTGTCGTGCAGTTTTTTACCCTTAACTAAGGCCAACTTAACTTTTACTTTATTTTTTTCATTGAAATATAGTGAAAGCGGAACCAAAGAAAGCCCTTTAGTTTGAACTTTACCAATTAATTTATTTATTTCTTTTTTATGTAAAAGGAGTTTTCTTGGTCTGCGAGCTTCATGATTAAAACGATTGGCTCCTGAATATTCATTAATGTTGGCATTGAGAAGATAAATAGAGCCATCTTTTTCATCAGCATGGGCATCGCTTATATTAACTTTTCCGGCACGAATTGATTTAACTTCGCTTCCAACCAACATAATTCCAGCCTCAATTTCTTCGAGGATGAAATAGTTAAAATAAGCTTTGCGATTTTCTGCAATAATTTTCATCTTAATATTTAAATTTGTGAGGCCAAATCCTAGTCTTTAACTAATTAGTTGCAAATAAAAAAATATTATATTATATTACGCCGACCTTTTTTGGATGTTGGTTAGAAGATATATATCAGGCATATCACTGATTTCCTACCAAGTTTATTCCTAATAACTTTTTAATGTAGATTTACTATGGCTCTATACGAGGCAGTTTTTATTACTAGACAAGATTTGACCGTTGATGATGTGGATAATCTAAGCAATAAATTTGCAAAAATCATCACCGATGGTAAGGGGAAAGTAGTTTCCAGAGAATATTGGGGTCTTAGAAATTTATCTTACAAGATAAATAAAAATTCACGTGGACATTATGTTCTTTTAAACATTAGCTCTGATTTTGAAGCTCTTGCTGAAATGAAAAGAGTTATGGGTTTTAATGAAGATGTAGTTCGTAGCAATATTTTTAAAGTTGAAGCTCATTCTGAAAATCCTTCTCAATTGATGGTTTCTGCTAATGCCAAGGATTATAAAGCTGGCAAACCAGTTGCTTCTTCAAGTGCAATTGATTCAGTAATTGATCAAATTGTTATTAATCAATAGTTTTTTAAATAGATCACAATGGTGGAAAAAAATAATAAAAAAAATAATTATAATAAAGCCAACGAAACTGAAGTTGAAGATGGTTTTTTAAAAATCTCTCTAGTTAATCAAGGCGTTTTCGTTAGAAAGAAAAAAGTTTGTCCATTAAGAGAAATTCCTTTATCTGAAATCAATTACAAAAATTTAAAATTGCTTAATAAATTCCTTTCTGAAAGAGGAAAAATTATTCCAAGCAGAGTTACCAATGTTTCCATGAAGAAGCAAAGAGCATTGTCTAATGCAATTAAAAGAGCGCGCCAAGTTGCCTTGCTTTCATCAATTAGCAAAGAACAAACTTTTAATCAATAAGAGCTATGAAAGTTATTTTAATTTCTAAAGTTGCCAAATTAGGTAATGTTGGTGAAATCGTTAGTGTTAGAGATGGTTTTGCTAAAAATTTTTTAATTCCAAGTAAAAAAGCTATTGCATATACTGCAGCTAATTACAAATTTTTTGAAGAACAAAAGCATCATTTTGAAGCTGAAAATCAAAAAAATACTACTGCCGCTAGTAAATTAAAAAATGCCCTAGAAGGAAAAGATATCATTATTATAGAAAATGCTTCTGATGATGGTAGATTATATGGCTCAGTTGGAAGTGCTGAAATTGCTAATCGAATCAATAATATCTTAGGTTCAAAATCGGTTTCCAGATCAAGTATTTTACTTAAAAAACCAATTAAAGAAATAGGTGTTTATACTGTAACTATTAGTTTTTATTCTGAGATTGGTGTTGATCTTAGACTAATTGTAACCAGAAGCGAATCAGAAATTGCAAGTCTTCTTGCTGGTGGTAAGAAAAAAGAATCTAAAGAAAAAGCTGAAGCTATTGAAATAGAAGCTGTAGCTGCTTAATTTATCTCTCTCCTCTTATTTTCATGTAATTTGGCGGAGTAGCTCAGTTGGTAGAGCAGCGGGATCATAATCCGCGTGTCGGGGGTTCGATTCCCTTCTCCGCTACCAATTTTATCTTTATCAGATTCTTAAAGATCATTCTATCCCTATTGCAATTAATCCTATTGCTACTAGGATTGTACCTTCGTGTTTTTCTAAAATAAATTTCCCTAAAAATGGTCGAAAAATTTATCAAAGTTGTTGGTGCTAAAGAACATAATTTAAAAAATGTTAGTATTGAAATTCCTAAAAATAAATTAGTAGTAGTAACTGGACTTAGCGGTTCAGGAAAATCTTCTTTGGTGTTTGATACGGTTTATGCCGAAGCCCAAAGACGTTATATCGAAAGTCTATCTGCCTATGCTAGGCAATTTCTTGATATTCAAGACAAACCAGATGTGGAATCAATTACCGGACTTTCTCCCACAATTGCAATTGATCAAAAAAATGTTTCAAGAAATCCACGGTCAACCGTTGGAACGGTTACTGAGATTTATGATTATTTGAGACTTTTATTCGCTAGAATCGGGGTTCCTTATTCTCCGACCACCAACCTTCCAATTGAGAGCCAATCTGTTTCACAAATGGTAGAAAAGATTCTAGAGTTACCAGAAAAAGCTAAAATTTATGTGCTTGCCCCAATTGTTAGGGGGGCTAAAGGAGAGTATAAAAAAGAATTATTGGCCATTAAAAAACAAGGATTTCAACGGGTTAAAATTGATGGCAAGGTTTATGAAATTGGTGATTTACCCAATTTAGATAAGAATAAAAAACATAATATTGAAGTTGTAGTTGACAGAATTGTAATTTCCAACAATCTGGGTAACAGACTTGCTGATTCAATAGAGGTAGCCCTAAAACTTTCTGAAGGATTACTTTTGGTTGAAATTGTTGGTTTGCCAAATGATGCTAAATCTAAAGTAAAAAATGGTGAGATTTTAACTTTTTCAGAAAAATTTTCTTGTCCGGTTTCTGGTTTTACTATTAGTGAAATTGAACCCCGTCTTTTCTCATTTAATAGCCCATATGGTGCATGTAAATCTTGTGACGGACTCGGAACAGAATTTTATTTTGACCCAGAATTAGTAGTGGTTGATGATAATTTAAGTTTAAGACAAGGCGCTATTGCAATTTGGCATGGACCGCAGGCAAAATACTATCAACAAGTACTTCTTGCTCTTTCAAAAAGTTTTAAATTCGATTTAGATGCTCCATTTAAGAATTTAAGTGACAAAGCTAAAAATATTATTTTCTACGGAACGGAAGACGAATTAGAAATTGAATATGAGGATACTTATCGCACTATCAAATTAAAACAGACTTTTCCAGGTGTGATTAATAGCTTGAAGAAGAGATATGATGAAACCGATAGTGAAACTATAAGAGAAGAGTTGGTAAAATATCAAAATTTAACCAAATGCCATAATTGTGGTGGTTATCGTTTAAATGAGCAATCATTATCAATAAAGGTGGCTGGATCTCATATTGGACAAATTTGTCAAAAATCAATTTCAGAAACTATTGAATGGTTTGACGCTCTGGATGAAAAATTAAATAACACTCATAAACAAATTGCTGCCAGAGTTCAAAAGGAAATTACTAAGCGTTTGATTTTCTTAAAAAATGTTGGATTAGAATATTTGACTCTTAATCGTGAAGCCGGAACTTTATCAGGTGGTGAAGCGCAAAGAATCAGACTTGCTTCTCAGATTGGATCTGGATTGTCAGGCGTGATGTATGTTTTGGATGAGCCATCAATTGGACTCCATCAATCTGATAATGATAAATTAATTTCCACCCTAAAAGAATTAAGAGATATTGGTAATTCAGTTTTGGTAGTTGAGCATGATGAAGAAATGATGCGTGAAGCGGATTATCTGATTGACGTTGGACCTGGGGCAGGTATCCATGGTGGAACTATTATTGCTGAAGGAACTCCTGAACAAGTTATAAAAAATCCAAAAAGTATTACCGGCGCTTACTTGTCTGGAAGAAAATCAATTCCATTTCCGGCAAAAAGAAGGATAATTGATAAAAAACGTGTTATCACCATTAAAGGATGTCGTACTAACAACTTAAAGAATGTTGATTTAACTGTGCCTTTAGGTGTCTTTACTTCTATATGTGGAATCTCCGGTGGTGGAAAGTCTAGTTTAATTATTCATACTTTATATAAAGCTTTAGAGCGCATCATTAATAAATCTAAAGTAATTCCTGGAATTTATGATTCAATAGAAGGGGTTGGACATATTGATAAAATTATTGAAATTGATCAATCGCCAATTGGCAGAACTCCTCGTTCTAATCCTTGTACTTACATTGGTGCTTTCACTCCAATTCGTGAATTTTTTACTGAACTTCCTGAGTCAAAATCAAGAGGTTATAAATCCGGTCGATTTTCTTTTAATGTCAAAGGTGGCAGATGTGAAACTTGTCAGGGTGA
>CAMDAI010000058.1 GCA_945888585.1 Rickettsia typhi
CAGCATTTCCAACTATTAACTATTTAGTGGAAACAAAACTAAATGTTACAGAAGGTGCAGTTCAAAATGATGGAAATGCAATAAATGTATCAGATTACGATGTTACTTATGCAATTACGGCTAATAAATCTATTACCCTTACCGGAAATGATGACTATTATTTACATTCTGGTACTGCTACCACTTCAACAGATAGTCAATCATCTGTAATTATCACAAATGGTGGTTATGGTGTTGCGGCAAATAATAGCCAAACCGTTGCTGTTGGTACAAAAATAGATATTTCAGCTTTAGATATTTCCGGAGCAACAGTTGCAGCCAAATTTGCTACTATATCAAGTAAATTATTTTATGTTTGGTATGATAGTAGTGCTGACCATAAGGTTACAACTAATACTGTTAAAGCAATTACTGATTCTAACATACCAGCTAATCAGAATTTAATGCTTTATTATGTTAAAGATGCAACAAGTCTTAGTGATGCTACTCAAAAAATTATTAATGGAGCAACATCTAGTTTTGGATTTAGGGTTTCAGTTAGTAACAAAGATGTTCTTGGAACTGTTGATTCTGATGACTTCATTCTTCAATCTAGTGCTCCCGTAGATTCGGCCGTAGCAACCACAACAATTGATGCAAGTGGTGCAAGTGGTAATTTTAATGTGGAAATCGACAGTTCTGTTGCCATATTTAAAATGGGATCAGGTAATTCCTTGGTTACCGATAGTAATACCACATCCACAAAATTTGTTGTTAATTCAAATATTTCTGAAAAGTCCATCATTGACATAGAGCAGTTTGATCTTGGTTCAAAATCTGATAAGCTTGATCTATCAACTTTTGGTACAGTTACAAATTTACGACTGCAAAATACCAAAACTTTTGACAATAAAGTTTCTTTGGGAAGTGCTCAAGATCAATTTTATGATCGCTATTCTTGGGCTACCCAAGTTTTATTTGATAGCAATAGGCGTACTTACAAGATAGATATTGGTGTAACCACCGATCAACTATTAACAATATCTGATTTTGAAGAAGCATTAACTGCTGCAACATTATTACCAGTTAATAGCGCTCCAACAATTACAACGCCAATAACTAATCTAGATTTTAACGAATCAAATTTTGATTCATCAATTACCAATACAGTTGTTGCTGATTTAAAAACATTTTTCAATGCTTCTGACGCTGAAAATGATGACATAAGCTTCAAACTGGTGGATGGAAATGGTAATAAAGTTGACAGTATTACTTTGGCTGACAAGGGAATTATCACTATTGTTAAAAATGATAATGGTAGTTATTCACTAAATTTTCAAGCTACAGATACAGATAAGGATTTTTATGGATCAGTTCCTGGTTTGCAAATAGCTGTTTTAGATAGTCATGGTGCCTTTATTACTACCAATTTATCTTTTAACGTAATAGGTGATAATGACGATAAGCCGGTTATTGATACTTCTAGCATTAGTACTTCAGCTGCAAGTGAAATATATTTTAATAATAATTCTACACCTAACGATTCAAGTGACGATAGTTTAGTAATCAAAACCTCTCAAACAACCCAAAATCTCATCATTGGCAAAGTTCAGGATTTTGATTTTAAATATGATGTTGCTAGCCATGATTACAGTACTGGATTTGCTGTAAAAGTTTATGATCAAAGTGGTGTTTTAATATCAAATTTTAGTGATAAAGGAACTTTCCAAATCACCGCCGACGGAACAATAAAATTAAATCTTAATAGTGCTTATTACAATGCTTCCATTTTTAATTTTAAATTTAGCGTTGTTGATAATACTGGTTTGGAATCATCTAAATTAAATACTAGTCTAAAGGTAAGCAAAGTAAGTGATAGTATTACCTTTGCTGTAGATAATATTGCTACAACTACAACCTATGCAGAAGATACTGGAGCAATTGCTACGACTGGTCTGAAAATAGGTACAATTAATAATAGCTCGGCCAATGGATTTGATTCTGGAGATCCGATTTTAAAGGATTTTGCTGGCCTAACTAATGTGACCTATAATACAACCAGTAAAAAATGGGTTTCAGATCAGGGAGAAATTTTTCTAACAAGAGTTAGTAATGTTAATAATAAATATGATGTATATTTCAAAGCTGCTGCTGATTATAATTCTGCATCTTTGTCTAATGGAACATTAAATATTTCATTTAAAATTGAATATCAAAGTGCATCAACTTCCACTCAAACTGTTCCTCTAAAAATTACCGCTGTTAATGATATTCCAACCTTAGATGGAATATCAACATTGCCTGATGTAGCAACTAATGAAGATAAATCTACAACAATAGATGTTCTAAAATATTTTAAGGATATCGAGGATAAAAATGCTAATGGTACAATAGATCGCAGTAAAAATAATAAATTAGAAATAATTAGTGCAACTGTTGGTACCGCTAGTTATAAGAGTGCTTTTACTATTGATAATGATAAAAATATTAAATTTGATCCCGCAAAATTTCCTAATTATAACGGATCTATTGTTTTAAAAGTTAAGTTTACTGATTCAGATAATGGTTCTTCCAGTGAGCAATCATTCAACTTCAATATTACTGCAGTAAGTGATGTACCAGTTATTACGCCAATATCTACCAATCACCATTATAAATATGGTGATTCTGTATCTTTAACATTATCAGTTCAAGATTTGGACGGAAAAATAACTAGTAATGCAGATGCTTTAAATAAAATAACACTTTCAGAAAGTGTTTCTACTAGTCAATTCAAAATTAGTGATATTACTTCAACAACAAATGAAAATGGTATTGGTAAAATATTTACGGTAACGATAGTTCCTAAGACATCAATTAGTAGCTTTTTACAAGATACATTAACTCTAAAAGTTAATGATGGAACTAATCCTGAACAAAAATTAGACTATAAAGTAACGATTGCTACTGATAATTTTAACAATGTAGAAAAAGAAATTGGCAGTTATAAATCACCATATATAGATGTAGCATTGGTCAAATTAAATCCAATAGATACTGCTATTTCAGTAGATACTTCCAAAAAATCTGACATTTATATTGATACCAGTACTACATCGGGCAGTTCAATCACTTTTCAGAATAATCCTAGCGATTTAAAATGGACTACGAATGACAATGCCATGATTTATAATCCTTATTCAAAGGAAACAATAAAATTAAATGATGCTGATAATTATAAAAAAATTCTTATTCCTTATATTAAGGGAAATGATAGTACTTTAATACTTACCTCCGTAAATGATCTTTTGGCTTTAGAAGATAATATTAATGGTAGTATCACAAAAGATAATACTTCTTTGGCTAGATTTGAAGGAATTAAAACCATTAATGCTGGTGATGGCAATGATGTAATCGATTTGTCGTCAGATAAATTTAAATTAACCGGTGGCATTACAATTAATGGTGGAAATGGTGATGATATTCTTTGGGGTAATGATGGAGCTGATATTTTAAATGGTGATGCCGGAAATGATAAGATTAATGGAGGTGCTGGTAATGATATTATTAATGGTGGTCTTGGAAAGGACACATTAACAGGTGATTTAGGTTCTGATATATTTAAGTTTGGATCTCTTGCTGATTCATCAATAAGTGCCTCTGATTTAATTACAGATTTTGAACATGGATTAGATAGAATAGATTTATCGGCAATTAATTTAAATGCTGCTGGTCAAGATGTAATTGGCAATCTTACCATCTCTACTAGCAATGGCTTTACCACTATACAAGGAAAAGATGGAAATGCTGATTTTAAAATAGATTTAAAAGGTTCAATTGTTTTAGATATTGGAGATTTTATTTTCCATAATTAAATCTTGAAATGCAGTTCTATAATTAAAGCTCTTCCTTCATTAATTTAAAAGTTATGCTGTCGAAGAGTGCACGATAAGAAGCGTCAACAATGTTAGGTGAAACTCCGATTGTAGACCATCTATGTCCTTTATCATCCATGGATTCAATTTGTACCCTAGTAAGAGCTTCAGTGCCGTCGGATGGAGTTAAAATTCTTACTTTATAATCAGTTAATCTAACTTTTTTCAAAATTGGATATTTACGCGAAAGTGCTTTGCGTAAAGCTTTATCTAGAGCATTAACCGGGCCATTTCCCTCAGCAACTGCCATGGAAATTTTTTTATCAATTTTAACTTTAATTGTTGCTTCAGCGCCAATTATACTATTTTTTTCATTAGTTCTTCTTTCATCCAAAACTCTAAAGCTTACTAATTCAAAATAACTAGGAACTACACTTAATAATCTTTTGGCTAAAAGTTCAAAGCTGGCATCGGCTCCATCATAGGCATAACCTTTACTTTCAAGCTCTTTAACTTGATTTACTAAATCAGAAATTTGGCTGTATTTTAAATCACCCTCTTCGCTGAGGCCAATATCTTTTAATCTAGCTATTATATTTGATCTACCGGCTTGATCGGAAATCATAATTTTTCTACGATTCCCAATTTTTTCTGGATCAATATGTTCGTAAGATTTGGGATTTTTAGCAATCGCTGAAACATGTAATCCACCTTTATGGGCAAAAGCAAATTCACCAACATAAGGAGCAAATTCATCTTTTGGTTTACCAAGCAAATCATTTAGAAAATTTGAAACTTGAACTAAATTTTTTAATTGAGTTTCTTTAATTCCAGTCTCAAAACCCATTTTGAGAATTAAAGTTGGAATTAAGCTAATTAAATTAGCATTACCGCAACGCTCACCCAAACCGTTAATTGTTCCTTGAACTTGCCTAACCCCAGCTTCAACAGCGGCAATTGAATTAGCAACGGCGTTACCGGTGTCATTGTGACAGTGAATTCCTAAATTTTCCCCCGGAATATATTTAGTAACTTCTTTGGTAATATTATAGATTTCGCTTGGTAAAGTTCCGCCATTAGTATCGCAAAGTATAATCCATCTGGCACCGTTTTCATAAGCGGTTTGAACACATTTAAGAGCAAATTTTGGATTATTTTTATAGCCATCAAAAAAATGCTCAGAATCAAACATCGGTTCTTTTTTCTTAGATTTGATATGAGCAATTGATTGCCCAATCATGTCTAAGTTTTCTTTTTCGGAGATATCAAGAGCATTGGTTAAATGAAAGTCCCAGCTTTTGCCAACGATACAAACTGATTTAGTATCGGAATTAATTAAAGCATTAAGCCCCGGATCGTTAGCGGTTGATCCATTTGGTTTTCTAGTCATTCCAAATGCAGTGAAACTGGAATTTTGCAATTTAGGTAAATCATTAAAAAATTCATCATCAGTTGGATTTGCTCCGGGCCAACCACCTTCAATATAATCAATGCCAAGACGATCAATCATTAAGGCGATTTCTTTTTTATCGCGTGCACTAAAATTAACCGTGCTGGTTTGGGCGCCGTCTCTTAGAGTGGAATCGTATAAATAGATTCTGTCTTTTTGTGTCATATTTTAATTTTCTGTTAATAATTCCAGAAAATATCTTGGATTTTTTTGTAATCATTAGTTTTTGTTAATGACAACATAAGAAGAATTCTTGCTTTTTGTGGAGCAAGATTATCGGCAGTGACGAATTTATATTCATCATCATTTATTTCAGCGTTAGGAACCACGAAACCACTACCAACTCTAGAGCCTCTTACTAATATGGTACCATTTTTGCTGGCATCTATTAATTTTGCCAATGTATCTTTGTAAATGTTGCCATCACCAACTCCAGCATAAATTATTCCTTTGGTTCCGGAATTAATTAATTGCTCTATTATAGTGCTGTTAGGATTGGCATAGCCATAAACAATATCAACTTTCGGCAGGAATTCTAAATCATTTATATCAAACATACTTTTTGAAGTATGATTTCTAATCGGATTATAATAAATTCTTGTTTTTCCATAATGCACATTGCCAATTGGCCCGAAATTAAGGGCTTCAAAAGTTGCAACATTAGTTGTGTTAGTTTTACTGACATCTCGTGCTGAATAAATATTATCATTAAATACAACTAAAACACCTTTGTTAATTGCCTCATCACTTGCTGCAACTGCAACTGCATTATATAAATTTAATGGGCCATCAGCGCTAATTGAAGTTGATGGTCGCATTGATCCAACTAGAATTATTGGCTTTTTACTTCTGATAACCAAATTTAAAAAATAGGCAGTTTCTTCAATTGTATCGGTACCATGGGTAATAACTACTCCATCAATATCTCTTTTATCAAGGATTTCGTTAACTCTTTTAGCTATTTTAAGCCAGGATTCATCATTCATATTTTCGCTAGCAATCTGTAAAAGCTGTTCACCTTTAATATTAGCTAATTTAGAAAGATTTGGAACTGATGCAATAATGTTATCAATTGTTATTTTTGCAGGAGTATATTTTGATTCGCTTGCTGATTCACCAACACCAGAGATGGTTCCTCCGGTGGCTATAATTGCAATATTTTTCATCTTTGCTTCTGAATCCGTTGAATAAAAATGGAATAGAGCTGATATTAAAATTAAAAAAATTTGTTTTTTCATATATTTTAGAAAATTTTTATAAATATTTAATTTTATAAACCACTATTAATAAACTATATAATCAATCCAAGTAAACCAATTATGGCAAATACTACTGAAATAAACCAAAATCTTTTTACTACATTTCTTTCGCTCCACCCCAACTTTTCAAAATGATGGTGAAGAGGTGCCATTTTAAAAACTCGTTGTTTAGTTAATTTATAAGAAGTTACCTGAATAATAACTGATAAAGCTTCTGCTACAAATAATAGTGAAATTATTCCAAACACTAATTCTTGTTTTAGAATTATTGCAATAACACCAAGAGAAGCACCAATTCCAAGGCTTCCAACATCTCCCATAAATAATTTTGCCGGCTTAACATTAAATATTAAGAAGGCTGAAATAGCTCCAATCATGGCAGTACAAAACATAATTAATTCATCGATATTCCTGATATGGGTAATATTTAATGTTGCTGCAATTTGAGTGTCTGAGACCAAATAAATTATTAAAGATAAACAAGCCAAATTAATAATTGCCGGAACACTTACCAAACCATCTAAACCGTCAGTTAAATTAGTGGCATTTCCGGAACCAACTATGACTAAAGTTGCAAAGAAAATATAGAATATACCGATATCAATTGAATAATTAGAAAACGGAATAGCAATGTTGCTGTCAAAATAAGCGCTATCAGTCATTTGCAATCCAAGTATTACTAAACCAACAATTAAAAATTGAATTGTTAATTTTATGCTGCCCCTAAGTCCCCTAGATCCTTTTCCAGTAACTTTCATGTAATCGTCAATAAAGCCAATTGCAGCAAAAGAAATCATTACTAAAAAGATAATCAAAATGTAGTTATTTAATTCCAGAAGTAGAAGTGATGAAATTAGAGTTGCTCCAATGATTAATAATCCGCCCATAGTTGGAGTGTTTTTTTTGGCCTTTATATGAGATTCTGGACCATCAGATCTTATAGGTTGGGTGCAAATTTGTTTTTTCTTTACCAAAAGTAAAAAATATTTAATTCCAAAAAAACAAAGAATGAATGATAAAAACCCAGTTAAACAAGCCCTAAATAAAAAATATTGTAGAGGTGCAT
>CAMDAI010000059.1 GCA_945888585.1 Rickettsia typhi
CAACTTTTGGATTTGCGGTAACTAGCCCATATGGTTTAGCCACTAAATATGATAAGGCTTGGGCTGGACGTTATCAGGCAATAGATAGTTCAATTACGACAGTTAATTTTAATCCAACCATTTCTTATAAAATTGATCCAAAATTGTCAGTTGGCGCTGGTTTGCAGGCGCAATATATGTCGACAACTTTGACTAATATGGTTGATTATGGTTCTGCTTCTGCCTCAGGAGTTGTCGGATCTGATGACAGGCTTGCTAAAATGAACGGAACTGATTGGGGATATGGTTATAATTTTGGTGTGAATTATAAATTTAATGACAAGACAAAATTTGGTATTGGGTATCGTTCAAAAATTGATCATAAATTAGAAGGAAGATCTGAGGTAAACGGGCTTCAATATGGCAATTTTAATTCTTCATTAACAACGCCAGAGTCAGTTGATGCAGGTATTTCATATCAAATTAATAAAGATAATGAATTGGTTGCAGACGTTCTTTGGTCTCGTTGGTCTCGATTAAAAAATCTTAATATTTATTCTGAAAATTCTAATTTAAATAAAAATGTGGCTTTTAATTGGCATGATAGTTTTAGATATTCTTTAGGTTATAATTTTAAAGCTAGTGAAAAACTTATAATTAGATCAGGTGCTGCTTACGAAAAAGATGCAATTAACAATAAAAACCGTAGTCCAAGTGTTCCGACTGGTAATAGAATTTGGTTATCTGGTGGCTTTGGTTATAAAATTACCAATCAGGCTACAGTTGATATGTCTTATATGCATCAATTTTATAGAAAGACACAAAGTGATATTGCCGCAGTTCCAGCTAATGTCGGAATTTCTCCTGGAACTCCTGGTCTCACAACTTCTTATAAAACCCATATTGATACCATTTCTATTGGGTTAAAGTATGAATTCTAATGGACTTTTTAAAGATAATGGGTCATTGGTAAAATTTTATTTTGCTTTTTTTCGCAACATATTCATAAGGATTTATTACAAATTATTGACAAGCCTGAAATGTCCAATACTCCCGGCTTAAGTTTGGTTAATTGAATAATTTTTATAGTGTCTCAAGAAGTAATTAATAAAAATAATAAGATTTCCGATACTGATTTCTCAATATTGTCCAATCAGGAGCAAACTATTCTGCCAAATAATACAAATAACGCAAAAATAATAAAAATATTAATTGTCGACGACAAAGAAACTAATTTAGTCATAATTAAATCTTTATTGGAAAAATATCTAAATATTTTCTGTGAATTAGCAATTGATGATAAGGACGCGATAGAAAAAATCTCTCACAATAGCTATAGTATTGTAATGATGGATGTTAAAACACCAATTGTGAGCGAAGAAAATCTGGTAAAAGAAATTAAAAAATTCAATGAAGATATAGTGATGATAGCCTATTCAACTACTCTGGTTGATATAGATGGATCTAAAATAAAAATTGCCGGATTTAATGATTATTTACAATGGCCAATACAAGATAACATGCTTCTTAGAACTATTGCAAAATGGTTGTTGATTAAATGTTATTGGTTTGGTGAGAAGCCATCAGAATTAATGGTTGCTAGTGCTTTGCAGGATAAAACTTTACTTTTAGTTGATGATCAGGATTTAAACCGAGTTTTAGTCACTAGTTATTTAATTAAGAATTATGATGTTATTGTTGATCAGGCTTCAAATGGTAGAGAAGCGGTAGATAAATTTATTGCCAAAGCTAAGGAAGGCAATCCTTATGATTTGATTTTTATGGATGTTAAAATGCCGATTATGGATGGAATTTTTGCCACAAAAGAAATTAGAATATATCAGAAAGGAAATAAAATTAAAAATGTTCCAATCATAGCAATTACTGGTGACGGAGATCGAGAAAGTATAAATAAAATTTTTGATTCAGGTATGGATGATTATTTTATCAAAGGTGATAAATATGACAACATAACTAAAATTCTGGTGCTTTGGACTAATATTGTTGGTGAAAGCAATATTTATAATGAAAAAATTTCAATTGCCAAACAATCCTTGCAAAGCAATATAATTAATAACTCCTATGGCGAATTATTACCGCAAATAGTTCCTCTTTTTGTCAAAGAAGGTCAGATTCTAATTGATGCGATGAAAAAAGCCAAAAATGCTAATGATATCATTCAATTAGCTTTTTCTTCTCATGCTTTTAAAGGTGTATGTGGCAGTATGAAAGCTGAGAGATTATATAAACTTTGTTCTTACATTAGTGACTTAGCCAAACAAGATAAATTTCCTGTTGATGAAGATTGGATTGGTGAAGTAGAGAGAACTTTTGCTGATACCAAGAAAGAGTTAGCAACTATCTTCGATGAAACCAAATAAATTTTTCTAATAAATTCCAATAAAATGTTGAAATCTGAATTTTAATCAACTACTTAGTAGTTTGATGTTGTAATTTAATATCTAAATTATCGTTAAATTTTAATAAAATTATAATTAATAATTATGAAAAGTTTTGCTAAAATAACCGAAGCTGAAAAAAAAATCGAAAGCAGATTTAGAAAATAAGAGAAAAATCGAAGCTGAAAAAAAATCGAAAGCAGATTTAGAAAATAAGAAAAAAACCGAAGCTGAAAAAAGATTGGAACCAGATTTAAGAAAAATTAATAATCTTTTGAAAAAAAATGGGGCCATCGAGCATGAGCGTGCCTTGAGGATATTGAATTTGAATAATTTTTTAGAAGGTAATGATATTGATTCATTAACAGACGAGAAGCTAAAAATAATTCTTGATGGTCCTCTAAAAAACCTCGAACAAAAGAAACTTATTGTAAATAAGCTCAAGTCAGATTTTGAAGCAAATAAAAATTTAGTTGAAGAGGCTGCTAGAGTTTTAAAAGATAGAATAAATAAAGAATTATTTGTTGTTGATGGCGGTGAGAAATTTAAAGATTATTTAAAAAATCAAAATTTTGCTCGAAGTGCCAAATATGTATTGGGTTCAGATTCTATTTTTTTAGCAGATCATTATCCAGAAAGAGATCATGCTCAAAAATTTATTACTGATTGTCACATTGGTGTTCCTAATGAAGAAAATTCTTCGATATTATCAAACTTGATTATAGCTTCTATTCAAGAAAATAAAGGGAAGGTAAAAAAGTTAGTACGAGAAGTTGATCAGGAAAAAATAGATAGAGAATGGCGTGTTGCTCTGGGAGTGGATCCGGCAGATAGAGTACGAGAGTTAGAATGGAAAAAAGTAGATGGAAAAAATTCAAATTAAAAAACAATCTAGAAAAAATTGATGATGCTTTGATTCTTGGAAAAAGTCAGGTGGTTTTGGATGTTATAAAAGATCGTAGGGATAGAGATTTTACTAATAAACAATTGCCAAAAACTAGTGGTATTAGAATTAGTGGTGTAACTAGTTTGCAAAGAACAACTGATATACAAAAAGCATTTAAAAAAATTAAAAGAGAGGATGATTTGTTTAAGCCTCTCGCATCTTTTGGCAGTGGAAAAACCGCAATGGTTAATGTTTTAAAAGACTGTATTTCTGATTATGGTGCTAGTGTTTGGTATAAGCGCGCTAAGCGTGTTGAGAATAATAAAGCTAATGAAGAAAGTAAATGGAGAAGAGTTTTTAAGGTTGTTGGGAGAGTGGCAGCAGCGCCGATTAGTGCTGGTCTTAGTGAAGCTGCTATTGCTGTTTTTGGTGGAGATAAAAAAAATAATCAGACAATTGGCGATATGGAAAAAGAAATTAATCAAAAATTTATAAAAAAGATGGATAAAGAAAATAAAAATGCTGCTACAGATAAGCCAAGACATGATTTTGTGATGGGCAATACTTTAGCTGCTATGGATGAGAATAAAACTGAATATGATTATAAAAATTTAAAAGTAACTTTTTTTGTAAAAGAGGGAAAGGAGGCGAAAGAATTAGGATTGAAGAGTGGTCAGAAAATTGAAGTTGAGTTTAAAGGTTTAACCGGAAAATTTAGTAAAAAACATAAAAATATTTCTCAGAATTCTCTTAAGAAACATGGAGCAGAATTTAATAAATTTAAAAATGAGAGAATTTCACTAGCAAAAGAAATGCTGCAAGATTTTGATAGCCATAAAGATAATATTAAATTATATGAAGGTGAGAATAAATTTATTGAGGCTTATTGGAAGTGGTTTGGTTAAGAAGATTGAGGGGAATAATTTTAGAGGTTTAGGTGAAAAGATAAACTATCATCATGAGGATGGTAGAAAAGTTGTCATTAAAATCCAAAGCAATTGTGATAACCCGGAATTAAAGATAGGTGATGAAATAATAGTGCAAACCCCTTCTCATCTTTTTGGTGCAACCCTAAAACAAAGATATAGAGAGGCAGTAGATATTCTTAAAAATCCAACTTCAGGTAATAATCAAGAGAAGATTTTTATAAAAAAATCAGGAAAAAAATTGGAACCTATTAATGATTTCTTAGAAATAGACCAATCTTTAAGCAAAGAAGAAAAAAAGAAGGCATTAAATAATGAAATAATGCCAATAGAAACTCCTGCTTATCAATATAAATTAAAAAGTGATTTTTCTCTTTATCAGAAAAAAGAAAATGGTGAAGTTGAAAAAATTCAAGATAATGTAAGGCAAGTTACTTTGGGTGCCTTATATAAAACTAGCAATATTCTTAATCAAGAAGTACAGGCTAAGAAGGGAAAATAAACTCCCGATCTTTTTAAATTGTTTGAGTATCAAATTGAGAAATGTGTACTCTATTGAATTACTCTTTAGTTTTGTAAGCAATAATTCTTTCTAATCATTCTTAATAAGAAGTTATATGTACTGAAATAAAGTCTTATTTTACATCGGTTTATTAATCATGGTGAGATTTATTTAGTTAATGATAATTTACGGAGATTAGTTATGGAAGAATTGCAAAACCCAATTCATCAGGAAGATATTTTAAATGTGACTCAAAGCCCTAATCCAAGAATTAATGATAATTCGAAGATTATTGAAAAGAAGACTTTCACCTTAGATTTTATGACCTCTCTAAAAGATTCAAATGCCTATGGTAATAATTATTTTGCAAAATATTTTGAATGGCAGGGAGTTTGTCGAGAATCTTGGTTTTTTACATGCATTGCTTCAGATTTTTTAAAATCAATTGGAGTTCTTATTACAAAATCTGCTTTTAATGAGTATAAAAAAGAAACATTTCCTTTTCAGAAAATTAGATGTTTGTTAAATACTAGAGAAATTAAGAATGCTTCTTTTTATTTAGATTTTCGTTTTTGCGATCCTGAAGATGATGCTGTTATTTTTTCTCAGGGTTATCAAAAAATAGTGTTTGCGGATCTGAATCGTAAAATTACCAAATTTCCTCTGCATATTCTTGATAAAGTAAGAGAATATAGCCTGTAGTGTTTTGTAAGTTTTGCAAGTAAATATCGTTGATATATGGTTTCCATAATACCCTCATTTGTTGCCTGCTATTTTCTTTTTATAGGAATATTCATATTAAAGCAGAATAAAAATAACAGACTTGCTAAAATTTTGTTTTTTATATGTTTGACTACTTTTGCCTGGCAATTTACATGGTCAATTCTTTTTCAATCTAGTGAGTTTGGTAATGGATTGATATTAGCAAAAGTTGGGTGGGTTTTTATTTTGTTTTTACCAACTGCTTTATATCATTTTTTAACTGTACTTAGTCAAAAGAAAGGTGAGATGAGGAAAGTTTTTTACTCATATTGTTTTTCCTTGGTTTTGTTAGTTTTTCTTTTATTTTCAAATTTTCTAATTTCTGGATTATATTCTTATCATTGGGGATATTATCCCAAAGGTGGAATTCTCCATCCGCTCCATGTTATACAAACGTCCGTAGTTGTTTTGCGTGGCTTATATATTACATATCAAAAACAAAAAACTGCTACATTTAAAATAAAGTCACAATTGCGTTATTGTATAATTGGTCTTCTGATCTACTTATTTGCGGCGATTGATTATTTATGTAATTATGGAATTGAGTTTTATCCTCCCGGAATAATTTTTATTACGTTCGGGCTCACAATTATAAGTTATACAATTATAAAACATAAACTACTTGATATAACTTCAGCTATCAGTGTTGTTGTATCTCGCATTATCATTTATTCGATATTTATATCTATTTTTATCATTTGCTATTTTTTTATTACCGGAAGTTTATTACCGGATAATCAGGTTGTTGTTGCTATTGGTCTCGTTATATTTATTTTTGTTTGTGAGGGTTATGGTTATGTAAAAGAGAAGATACAAAATTTACTAGAAATCTTTTTAGTAAAAGATGAAAAGAAATATCAAAATGCAATTAATTTATTAAATAAAAATTTGGAGACATGCGTTTCTTTGGAGGATTTGCATGGCTTTATAAAATATTTTTCTTCAGTTATACTTGATGCAAAATTGCTCAGTTTTTATGTTAGAGATGATATATTGGTAATTAGTGACAGTAAAGATTTGCCAAAAAATCATTATGTTTCTTTTGTCAGTCAGGAAAAGAAATTAGCCTCAATAAACATAAGTGATGATTTTGCTAAAAAAGTAATTGAATCCAGGTCTTTCGTTGATGATTCAAGGCTTGATCAGGAAGGATTGGAAATTGATAAATTCAATAAAATTTTTATTCCTTTTATTGCATCTGAAAATATGTTTGGTTTCATGATGATATCTCCCAATGCCCAGTTAATTTCTAATAAGAGTTATAAAATTTTTGATCTTTTAACAAGTCAAATCGGCATTGCTCTTGATAGAATAAAAGCTTATAGAAAAATACATTTACAGCGGGAACAATTTCTTAAAGAAAAAATAGAAATAACAAAATCTCTTGCTGGATCTATCGCTCATGAAATGCGCAATCCTTTGAATGCAATTAATTTATCGTTAAAAAACATATTAGAATTATTGCCCAAGAAAGCTGACATTGAGAAAAAACTTTGTTTTTCTGATGATCGGTTACAAAAAATTAATGAATATGGATTAATCATTGTCAATTCTATTAGAAGAACTAATCAGGTTATTGATGCAACTCTTAATGATTTAAAAGGTAAAAAGCTAAATGTAAAAGATTTGAAAAGTTTTTATGCTTTAAAATTGGTTCAGAAAGTTGTTGTGGAATATGGTTATAAAAGCAACGAAGAAAAAGAAAAAGTTAAGCTGAACATGGTAGATGATTTTATTTTTAAGGTAGATGAAGATTTGTTTTTTTACGTTATTTTTAATTTAATAAAAAATGCTCTTTATTATCTAAGCGAATATCCGGATTCTACTATTACTATCACTTCTAAATCGGACGAAGATTTTAATTATATTTCTGTTCATGATACTGGTCCCGGGGTTCCTGCAGAAAAGATTGAAGAGTTGTTTGGAGATTTTGTCACTTCTGGGAAAAAAGGTGGAACCGGTTTGGGATTGGCATTTTGTAAGAGAACAATGAAATCTTTTAATGGAGATATTTGGTGTGAGTCGGAGTTTGGAAAATATACTGATTTTATTATGAAATTTCCAAAGGTAGCTTCAAGTGAAAAAATCTCTAAAACAGAAGAAATAAACGTTGATGATGCTT
>CAMDAI010000060.1 GCA_945888585.1 Rickettsia typhi
CTGGTGTTGAAATGGTTATGCCTGGTGATAATGTTAAAATTACCGTTGAATTGATCAATCCAATTGCTATGGAAGAAGGATTAAGATTCGCTATCCGTGAAGGTGGTAAAACAGTTGGTGCTGGTGTAGTTGCTAAAATTTTGAAGTAAAAAAACATGAAAAATAAAGAAGGCATTAAAATATCTCTTGAATCTTTTGATCACGTGGTTTTGAACAAAGCTATGCACGAGATAATTAGTACCGTTAGAAGAACTGGAGCTGGAATCAGAGGTCCTATTCCTTTGCCAACCAGAATTAAAAAATTTACAGTTATTAAAGGCCCTCATGTCGATAAAAATGCTAGAGAGCAATTCGAAATTAGATCTTTAAAAAGACTATTAATTATTTCTCCAACTGTTCAAACAGTTGATGCTCTGATGAAGCTTAATCTTTCATCTGGAGTTGATATTAAGATCGCTATTAATGGAGCTAAAAACTAATGCTTAGTTTAATTGCAAAAAAAATTGGTATGAGCCATTTGTACAAGGAAAATGGAACATCTGTTCCATTTACTTTGGTTCAATTACATGATAATTGTGTGGTTGATTTATTTATAAATGAAGGAAAAGATTTTGATAATCTATTAATTGGCTATGATAAAACCGATAAAGCCAAAAAAGTTTCTAAACCGGTATCTGGCATTTTTGCTAAAAAGAATATTCCTTTACATAAAAAAATTTATGGTTGTAAAGTTAAAAAAGCTTCAACCTATAAAGTTGGCGATGTAATTACTGTTGATTCAGTTATAAAAGAGGGTGACTTAATTGATGTCGCTGGAATTAGCACTGGTAAAGGTTTTGCTGGTGTTATGAAGAGACATAATTTTAGAGGTTTAGAAGCTTCTCACGGCGTATCCATTTCTCACCGTTCACATGGCTCAACTGGTCAAAGGCAAGATCCTGGCAAAGTATTTAAAGGTAAAAAAATGGCTGGTCATATGGGTGTTGATCGAGTTACGGTAAAGAATTTAGAAGTGTTAATCATTAATAAAGAAAAAAATACAGTTGCTATCAAGGGTGCCATACCAGGAACCAATGGTTCTAATGTATTTTTAAAGATAGCTAATTAATTGAGCAATTAAAAATTATGAGTAAGTTTAATTTAAAAACAGTCGATCTTTCTAATAATAAAACTGATTCAATTAGTTTAGATGTTAAAAATATTGATATGGAAAGCCCAAGATCTTTGGCGTATACTATTAGTTGGCAGTTATCTAGAAGAAGAATTGGTTCTGCCAAAACTAAAACTATGGCTGAAATCTCAGGAACTACTGCTAAACCACACAAACAAAAAGGAACTGGTAGTGCCAGACAAGGTAGTAAGAGATCAGTACAATTTAGAGGTGGCAGAACTTGTTTCGGTCCTATGCCAAGATCTTTTGATTATACATTAAATAAAAAAATCATTCAGCTTGCAGTTGCTGATGCAATAAGATTAAAAATTAAAGAAAATCAAGTTATTATTTTTAAAGAAAATTATGATCAAGATTTAAAAACTACTGTAATTAGCAAATTATTAAAAAGTAATAGCGTAAAAAGTGCGCTATTTTTATATGATGGTGAAAATAATAATGCAGTTTCTTTAGTTAAATCGGTAAGAAATATCAAAAATGTTAAAGCTTTGGATTTTAAAGCCATTAATGCTTATGATCTACTTAAATTTGATATTTTAATGCTAGATGGTAAGTTGCTTGAAACTATAAAAGAGGTACTATAATGACATCTGTAAATTACGATAAAATTAAAGGTCTAATTTATACTGAAAAATCTAATAAAATTCTTGAAAGTGGAAAGTATTGCTTGGAAGTTGATAAGAATTGTACTAAAGGTGAAGTAAAGGCCTTAGTAAAATCAGTTTTTGGTGTTGATGCGGAAAAGGTGAATATTATTAATACTGCCGGCAAGGTAAAAAGATTTAAAGGTATTATTGGTACTAGAAAAGCTTATAAAAAAGCTATTATTACTGTTAAAAAAGGTCAAACAATTAATTTTCAGGAATTAAAGTAATAACATGACAATTAAGAATTATAAAGCGGTTACACCCTCTTTAAGGCAATTAAAAACTATCGATAGAAGTGAATTATGGAAAGGTTCTCCATTTAAAATTCTAACTTCTAATGTTAGGGTTGATTCTGGTAGGAACAATATTGGCCATATTACAGTTAGGCATAAATCTGGTGGACATAAAAAAACTTATCGTATTATTGATTTCAAAAGAGCAAGATATGATATAGAAGCTATTGTTGAGAGAATAGAATATGATCCAAATCGTACAGCATTTATTGCTTTAATTAAATATGATGATGGTGTTTACGCCTATATTATTGCACCTCATAAGTTAAAAGTTGGAGATAAGGTTCTTTCATCAAAAAATTTAGTAGATGTAAAAGTTGGTAATGCTATGCCGCTTTCAGTTATCCCAATTGGAACTATAGTTCATAATATTGAATTAAAGCCTAGTTGTGGTGGAGCAGTTTCAAGAGCGGCTGGTTCTTATTCTCAATTGGTAGGAAAAGATGGAGGATACGCTTTAGTTAAAATGCAATCTGGTGAAATTAGATTGTTCTTACTTGATTGTATGGCTACAATAGGTTCAGTTTCCAATATGGATAATAAAAATATTGTCATTGGTAAAGCTGGAAGATCAAGATGGTTGGGTATTAGACCAACTGTAAGAGGTGTTGCGATGAATCCCGTAGACCATCCGCATGGTGGTGGTGAAGGCAAGACATCGGGTGGTAGACACCCTGTTTCTCCGACTGGTAAATCTGCTAAAGGCAAGAAGACTAGAACGAGAAAAAATCAATCTAATAGATTTATTGTTAAAAGTAGACACAAAAAATAGATAAAATATATGCCTAGATCATCGTGGAAATTACCTTTTGTTGATGGATATTTATTAAAGAAGGCCAAAGATTATGTCAGTTCTTCAAAAAAACCAGTGGTAAAAATTTGGTCAAGAAGATCAACTATTTTGCCTCAATTTGTTGGTGTAAACTTTGCGGTTTATAACGGCAAAAAATTTGTATCAGTTTTAGTAAGTGAAGGTATGGTTGGTCATAAATTTGGTGAATTTGCTCCTACCAGAACTTTCAATAGTCACTCAGGTGATAAAAAAGCAACAAAAGAATAAATTATGTCTTCAGTTAAAAATGAACAACAAGCCTGTGCTTATTTAAATGCGGTTAAATCTAGCCCATTAAAAGTCATGAAATTGACAAGAAATATTGTTGGAATGAAAGTTGATGAAGCACTAAAAGCTTTAAAGTTTTGTAATTTAAAAGTTGCTCCAGTGGTTGGAGCTTTGGTTTACTCAGCTATGTCAAATGCTGAAAATAATCATAATATGGATGTTGATAATTTGATAATTTCTAGAATTGAGGTGGGAAGAGCATTTGCTTTAAAAAGATTTTCCGCTAGAGCTCGAGGAAGATCTAGTAAAATTCTTAAAACTTTCAGCAACATCAGAGTTGTTTTAGTTGAAAAAAAATAAATTGAGGTATTAAAAAGTGGGTCAAAAAGTTAATCCAATTGGTTTTAGAATATTAAATCATAAAAACTGGGAATCAGTTTGGTTTGATAAAAAATCTTATGCTAAAAAATTAATTAATGATATTGAGATTAGAAATTTTGTTAAAACAAAGTATTCTCATTGCGGTATTGGGAGTGTTATTATTGAAAGACCTTCTGATAAGGTTAATTTAGTAATTAAAACTTCTAAACCGGGTGTTTTAATTGGTAAAAAAGGTTTAGATATTGAAAAAATTACCAAAGCTGTTGAAAAAATCGCCAATACCAAAGTTGATGTTAAAATAATAGAGATTGATAAACCAGATATTAATGCTTCCTTGGTTGCTCAATCAATTGCAAAGCAGTTAGAGAGTAGAGCTGCTTTCAAAAAAGTTATGAAAAAAGCAATGCAATCAGCCATGAAATATGGAGCTGAAGGTATTAAGGTTGCTTGCGCAGGAAGATTGGGTGGTGCTGAAATTGCTAGAACCGAATGGTATAAAGAAGGTACGGTTCCTTTGCATACTTTAAGAAGAGATATTGATTATGCTACTGCTAACGCTTATACAACTTATGGTGTTATTGGAGTTAAAGTTTGGATTAATAAAGGTTTCTTTGATAAGAAAGCTAACAGATAAAAAATATGTTACAGCCAAGTAAAACAAAATACAGAAAAGCCCAAAAGGGTGGTAAAAAAATTGTTGGATATGCAACCGCAGGAAATCAGTTAACTTCTGGTTCCTTTGGTTTAAAATCCCTTGAATCTGGTAAATTAAACTCAAAACAAATTGAGTCGGCCAGAAAAGTTCTGAGTAGATATATGAAAAGAACTGGAAAATTGTGGATTAAAATTTTTCCACATACACCAGTTACTCAAAAGCCTGCTGAAGTTAGAATGGGTAGCGGTAAAGGTAATGTGGAATATTATATCGCTAAAATTAAGCCCGGTAGAATAATTTTTGAAATTGATGGAGTTGAAGATGTTATGGCAGCTAATGCTTTATTGAAAGCAGCCGCAAAGCTCCCAGTAAAAACTAAAATAGTTACTCTTGTTTAATAATTTTGAATTTAGTGATGAAAAAAGCAACTAACAAATCAGTAGAAAATAATAAAAAATCAATCATTGGTGAAATTTCATCAAAGAAAAGGGAGTTACTTTTAATGAAAGTAAAGCTAACTTCTGGTGATTCTATTTCTCTAAAAGAATTAAGAAAAAATAAAAAAGAAATAGCTAGGTTGTTTACCAAGCTTAATGACCATGCTAATGCTTAATAAATATAGGATATGAAAGTAAAAGTTTTAAATATAATTGATGACAAAACCTTCAAAGGAATTGCTACTTCTTATAAGAAGCACCCTAAGTATGAAAAATATGTAACTACTTACAAAAAGTTCTTAGTTCATTATGAAGGTAAAAAAGTTAATGTTGGTGAAGAAGTTTCAATTTCTGAAACTAGACCAATTTCTAAAAGAAAAAGATGGATATTAAATTAAATTTGAAAAGGTAAGTTATGATTCAAATGCAAACTAATTTAGTAGTAGCTGATAATTCAGGCGGAAAAACTGCTAGATGTATTAAAGTTCTTGGCGGAAGTAAACACATGATTACTGGCGTGGGAGATGTGATTATCGTTTCTGTTACCAGTGTAATTCCTGGTTCTAAAATGAAAAAAGGTCAGGTTGCTAGAGGTGTTGTTGTTAGAACTAAAAGTAAAATTGTCAGACCAGATGGCAGCTTTATCATTTTTGATGATAATGCTATTGTATTGGTAGATAAGGATAATGAACCAGTTGCAACTCGTGTTTTCGGACCGGTTGCTCGGGAAGTTAGACAAAAGAATTTCTTAAAAATTGCATCACTGGCTTCGGAGGTTTTATAGATGAATAAGTATAAAAAAGGTGACCAAGTTATTGTTATAACAGGGTCTGACAGAAAAAAAATAGGTAAAATTATTTCGATTAACGGCGATAAAATTGTTGTTGAAGGTGTAAATCTAGCAACGGTTCATAAAAAGCCAACTAATAATGCTCCGGGAGAAATTGTAAAGGTGGAAAAACCAATCCACATTTCTAATGTCTCCCATGTTGAGAATGAGAAACCGGTTAAAGTTTCATTTAAAATTGAAACTGGTGCGGGTAAGGCATTTTCTAGAAAAAGCAGAATTTCTAAAAAAACAGGTAAGAAAATATAGGTTGAATTAAGATGTCACATACAAAGCAACTTTACAAAAGTTTAGTACCAGAGTTAAAAAAGAAGTTTTCTTATCAAAATGATATGGAAGTTCCTAAAATAACTAAGATAAGTATTTCAGTTGGTATTAAGGCAACTGAAAATGATAATAAATTTATGGCTTATTTAGTTAATCAGGTTTCTGGCCTTGCTGGTCAAAAAGCAGTCCTAACTAAGTCAAAAAAAGCGATTGCAACCTTTAAATTAAGGGAAAATGTTGCAATCGGTGCAAAAGTTACCCTAAGAGGTAAAAAGATGTATGAATTCTTTGATCGTTTAGCGTATATTGCTCTTCCTAGGATTAGGGACTTCAGGGGTCTTTCAAATAAAGGATTTAACGAAAGTAATCATTATAGCTTTGGTATTAAAGAGCATAATATTTTTCTTGAAGTTGATCTAGACAATGTCTTAAAAGTATTTGGTATGAATATCACTATTGCAACTTCTGCTAAAAGTCAGGAAGAAGCTGGTTATTTGTTAAAAAAATTAAATCTCCCAATTAAGTAGTTATTGATATGGCTAAAAAAAGTATGATTCTTAAGAATCAAAAAAGAAAAGTAATCGCAACTAGAATGAAAGCCAAAAGAGAAGCTTTACATGACATTGCTGATAACATCAATCTTCCATTTGAAGACAGATTAAAAGCTCAAGTAAAATTATCTGAGTTGCCAAGAGATGGTGCGATGATTAGATATAGAAATAGATGTAGTTTAACTGGGAGACCAAGAGCATATTATCGTAAATTTGCTCTTTCTAGACTATCTTTAAGAGAATTGGCCTCCTGGGGTCAAATTCCAGGTTTAATAAAATCAAGTTGGTAATAACAGATGTCAGCAAATCACGCAGTATCAGATTTAGTAGCAATTATTCGCAACGGTTATTTAGCCAGAAAAAAGTTGGTTAAATCTCCAGTTTCAAGACTAAGAGAAAATGTGCTAAAGATCTTAAAAGAAGAAGGCTATATTCTAAATTATAGTGTCAATTCTAAAGAAAATGGTATAAAGGAATTTGGTATTCATCTAAAATATCATCTTTCAAGTCCAGTTGTTAGTGATATTAAAGTTGTTTCTAAGCCAGGGAAGAGAGTTTATTGTAATTCTTCTGATTTACCGGTGGTAAAGAATGGTTTAGGTATGGTTATTGTTTCCACCTCAAGCGGCGTTATATCTGATCACGTTGCCAGAGAGTTAAAAGTTGGTGGAGAAATTTTATTAAAAATCTTCTAGGTTAAAGTAAATATGTCAAGAGTTGGTAAACTACCAATTAAAATTCCAAGCAATATCACTGTTTTAGTAAATAGCGATGTTATCAGTTTTGATTCTGGGAAGGTTAAGAAAAATTATAAAGTTAGTGGAACAGTTAAAGTGATCTATGCTGACAATGCCATTAAGTTAATAGCAAAAGATGGCTTTGATAAAGCCTCAATTGATCTTGGCATGGATAGAAGCAATATTAAAAATATTGTTAATGGAATGATTGCTCCTTTTAAAATTACCTTAGAAATTAATGGGGTTGGTTATAAGGCAGCGGTTGACAAGGGAATCATAACTTTAAGTTTAGGATATAGTCATGAAATTGCGTATTGTTTACCAGAAGGTATTTCCGCTGTATTCGAAAAACCAAATTTAATCATTTTAACTGGCGAGGATAAAATCTTAGTTGGTCAAGTGGCATCTGAAAT
>CAMDAI010000061.1 GCA_945888585.1 Rickettsia typhi
TGTCATTAAAGTGAGCCAGAATAATTAATTTTTGCTCAGCAATTGTTGGAAGTACAATATTATTTCTGCCCATAAGTTCTTCAGTAATTTGATTAATTAGCCAAGGCCTTCCATAACAAGCGCGGCCAATCATCACCCCATCAGCACCAGAAAAATCTAGGGCTTTTTTAGCATCAACAGAATTTTTAATATCACCATTAGCAATAACTGGAATTGTAACCGCTTCTTTAGTTTTGCTAATCAACTCCCAATTGGCACTCCCATTGTACATTTGGCATCTGGTGCGGCCATGAACAGTTAGCATTTTTATGCCAACATCTTGGGCAATTTTAGCAAGTGTCGGAGCATTTAAATTTTCGGTATTCCAGCCCAAACGCATTTTCATGGTAACAGGAATTTTCACCGCTTTCACAACCGCTTCCAAAATTTTCCCCGCTAATATTTCATCCTTCATCAAAGCACTGCCAGCAAAACCATTAACCACTTTTTTTACCGGACAGCCAAAATTAATATCAATAATATCAGCACCCAATTCCTCATTCAAGCGTGCCGCCTCGGCCATCACATCTGGTTCACAGCCAGCCAATTGAACTGACATTGGATAATGAGAATCGTCTTTCTGACATTTCTTAAGTGATTCTCTGGTTTGCAAAATCATGGCGCGTGAAGCGATCATTTCTGAAATAACCAAAGGTGCACCAAATTGCTTTACCAATTTACGAAAAGGCAAATCTGTCACCCCCGACATTGGCGCTAAAATTACATTGGTGGTTAGTTGAATATTGCCAATTTTAATCATGATAAAAGTTTAATTTGTAACAATGCTGTTATTTACAAAATTTTTAAAGGTTTTTCTAAAATTTCAATTAACCAGCCCCCTTCTAATGTTGGGTGAGGTTTTGGTTCGCCATTTTCATCAAACACAAATCTCACTTCAAATCCTTCAGGCACTTTTGGAAAATTTTCTTCGACTCCCAGACAATAGCAATCCTTAAATTTTCTTTTTAAACCCTCGTTACCTTTACACTCAACTCTCCTTTCATCAGGAAAAAAATCAAATTTTTTAGTATCGCTAAAATCTGCATTTATTAAATTTGCACCATTAAACTCTGCATCCCACAAATTTGCACCATTAAACTTTGCCCCTATTAAATTTGCACCATTAAACTTTGCCAAAAACAAATCTGCACCATTAAACTCTACACCATTAAACTCTAAATCCCACAAACTTGCATCATTAAACTCCGCCATACACAAATCTGCACCATTAAACTTTGCACAACTCAAATCTGCACCATCTCTCCATCTCTTTTTTTCTTCATCCCATTTTCCATTAAAATTAGCCTTCGCTAAATTCACATTATGACCATGAGTATCTTTGGATAAATCAAGACCTTGTAACCAAACTTGCCCTTTATTTGTTTCGGTGGATAGATCAATTCCTATTAAATTTTTCTTATGCTTAGCTAAGGTTTCTAAAGCCTCTATTTTGCCACTATTGCCTGCGGCTGGTCTGCTTAAAACCGCCCAAGCATTATTGATTTCACTTGCAGCCGATTCCTTTTTGGCTTGTTCAAGTTGTTTTTCGTGTCTTTCTTCACTTTTTATTGATTCATCTTTGGCTTGTTAAAGCTGTTCTTGGGTGTTTTCATATGCCTTCCAAGTAAAAGAACATGCAATGACAGTAAATACAAACATAAACAAGTCTAATATGTGTTTAGATCCTTCAAGTGACTTGTTAAGATCAGACCAAGTACAAATTGGACAAATTACTATTAGAAAGATTAATAATAATTCCAAAATGAGTAAGTTTGTAAATCTATTGCCTATTTTTTGCTTACAAAAATTTAGAATTTTCATTTTTAGAACAGGGTAAGTTTTATTTTAGGATCAGCCGCTTGCATTTCTAGTGTTCACTTAGAGGCTCTAAAATAGAATCTAAGCAATAAAATTTATGCTAGATTATTTTCTTAATCTTTTAAAACCAGCATCTAAATCTTCTTTTAAATCTTCAGTGTCTTCAAGACCGATATTTAATCGTAAGCAGGTTTTATTACCGTAATTCCATTTGGTTGCGGTTCTAACTGAAGTTGCATCAAAAGGTAGAATTAAAGATTCATATCCGCCCCAAGAATAGCCCATGCCAAAATAATGTAGGTTATCAACCATTCTAGCTAAAGATTCGTTAGAATATTTGCGGTCTAAAACAATAGAAAATAAGCCAGCCGCACCGGTGAAATCGCGTTTCCACAATTCATGACCAGCATCTGATTCTAGGGCTGGATAAAAAACTTTTTCCACTTCTGGTCTTTGTTCAAGCCATTTGGCAATTTCTACAGCGGATTTAAAGCAATGATCCATTCTAACCTTAACAGTTCTAAGACCTCTTTGAACTAAATAAGATGAGAAAGGAGCAGCAGTTACAGCCATGTAGCGGAAGGCTTCGTACATTACCCGAAAATGTTTTTCTTGGATGGTGATGGCGCCCATCATTACATCGGAGTGGCCATTAATATATTTGGTTAGGGCAGTTACTGAAACATCAACGCCATGTTCAAGCGGTTTGTAATAAATGCCGCTGGCCCATGAATTATCAAAAATAGTAACAATATTATGTTTTTTAGCTACTTTACAAATTGCATCAACATCTTGAAGTTCAAAGCTAAGTGATCCAGGGCTTTCCATGAAAATCACTTTAGTGTTTTTCTTGATGAAGTTTTTGATTTCAGCTCCAATTAATGGATCGTAGTAAGTGGTTTCAATTCCTAATTTTTTTAAGAATTTTTCAGCAAAGCCGCGTGTGGGAGAATAAACATTATCAACCACTAACATATGGTCGCCTTGTTTTAGAAAGGCAATTAAAGCAGTGTTAACAGCTGCAGCGCCGCCAGAAGTGACAAAAGTGTTGTAACCACCTTCAATTTCAGTGATGGCTTTTTCTAAAGCAAAATTAGTTTGAGTGCCATATCTGCCATATTTTAATTCATAAGGTTCAACCAAATCATTATTGGAATAACCTCTTTCAGCGTAAAGCAAATCTTTTAAGGTTGGAAAAACTATTGTTGAACTTTGATAGATGGGAGGATTAACCATCCAGCCTTGTTCTTTTGGATTTCTGCCGGCATGAATTATTTTTGTGGCTTCGCCAATTTTTTTTTCCATAAAATTTTTAATTAAAATTATCTAATAATGTTATCAAAATGAATTAAACCACCCAATTTCTTGCCACCAATAATATGAACATGAAAATGAGGAACGGTTTGAGATGCGTCAGATCCAACATTGCTAATTAAGCGATATCCGCTTTTATCAACACCAAATTCTTCAGCAATTTCCTTAACTTTTTTGAAAAAATTGCCAATATCATCGCTTGAAGCTGTAGAACTAAAATCAGTAAATGAAACATATTCTTCTTTGGGAATAACTATAATATGCACAGGAGCGGCTTTAGATATGTCGTGAAAAGCTAAAATCTTTTCATCTTCATAAACTTTATTACAAGGTATTTCGCCTCTGATTATTTTGGCAAAAATATTATTCTTATCGTATTGCCTCATGTCTCTCAAGATTTAATTCCATAGCAATTAATGATTCAGATTCAAAACCAAATCGATGATAAAATTTATGAGTATCTTTTCTTTCAATGCTAGTAACTAATTGAATTGCACCACATCCTTGTTTTTTAGCCTCAGTAACCGCCCAATCCATCATTATTTTGCCAATTCCTTGACTGCGAAAATTTTTATTAACCCTAACTGCTTCAATTTTAACTTTACTTCTGCCTTGATAAGATAAGCCAGAAATGAAAATAAGTTGCATAGTGCCAATTACTTTTTTTTGTGGATGATCGACTACGATTAATAAATTATCAGGGCTTTTAGTGATTGCTTCAAATGCTAAAACATAATCTTTTGGCAATGGAATTTGAAAATTTTCTCTTTTGCCACCCAAGAAATCATCAGCTAGCAAACTGACGATTTCTTCTAAATCTTCTGGTTTGGCTTTTCTAAATTTTAATTGATCTTTATTTACCTGCATTGGCCATTCTAACTTTAACCATCACATCAGGATTTTTAACCATTCCACCTTGTCCTTCACCTTTTTTGATCATATCGACATATTTCATACCTTCAATTACGCGACCAAATAAAGTGTATTGCTTATCTAAAAATCTGGAGTCTTTGGTTACAATAAAAAATTGACTGTTAGCACTATTTGGGCTGGAAGCTCTGGCCATAGAAACGGCACCACGCAAATGAGGTTCATCATTAAATTCAGCTCTTAAATCAGATAATTCACTACCACCAGTTCCTGTTCCGGTAGGGTCACCAGTTTGAGCCATAAATCCGTCAATAACACGATGAAAAAGAACTCCATCATAAAATCCTCTATTAGCTAGAGTTTTGATTCTTTCAACATGCTTTGGAGCAATTGCTGGCATAAGTTCAATGACCACCCGGCCATATTTTAAATCGATATATAAAATATTATCTGCATTGGCAGCATTGGCTGTAATTGGTGCAGTTTTGGAAGCGGCTTTGGCTCTGGGCATAAAAGATAAATTTAAAGTTAAAGTTGCTAAAACGGTAAGAGATAGTAAAACTGAGGATCTCATGATTGTTTTCATATTAATTTTGAAATTGAGTTTAGTTTTTGACTTCACTGGATTAAAGCAATTCAAATATTAAAATCAACTTTATATTCTAAATTAGATTACGAAAATGGAAATAAAGCTTAACTATCCAGAATTAGGTGAGAAGCATAAAAATGTTTTGGTAAAATACAGTAAAAAAGCCAGATATGTCCGAGTTTCAATCGATGCCAAATCACAGGTAAAAATTATTATTCCTAAAAGGGGAAATATCAATCAAGCTCGGAAATTTTTTGAATCAAAATTGAGCTGGGTTAAGAGCAATATTGAAAGAATTGAGAAAAAAGCTAATGAAAGTTTATTATCCAGAAAAATTTTTAGTGCTGAAGAATTTCTGGCTAGAAATGAATATTTAATTTTGAGATGTAAATTTTTAGCAAAAAAATATCAATTTAATATTGGAAAAATAAATTTAAGAAGACAAAAAACCATTTGGGGAAGTTGTTCTGCTAATAACGATATTAGTCTTAATGCTAATTTAATTTTCCTAGATGATGAATTGATTGATTATGTAATAATTCATGAATTGGTTCATACTAAAATCAAAAATCACAGTAATAGATTTTGGAATTTACTAACATTAATTTTGCCAAATGCTTTGATTTTGGATAAGAAATTAAGTGATTTTCGCCCAAAATTTTATTTGAAATAAACTTAGAAAAATCCAAAAAATTGAAAGCATGAATGCTTTCTATGTTACCATATCTAATGTGTTTCATAGATTTTTACAACAATCCTTAAAACACCAATCAAATTATCACTTAACACCAAGTATTGTCATCAACTCGGTTTTTAATTTAGCTCTTCTATTGTGTAAAAATTCTAGAAAATTATTGAAGTTCATATTTTGTTTCAAGTCAATATAGTTCTGAAGCAAGTAGGAATTCTTTTCTTGCTCAGTTACAAACTTACCATTTATCCAATCAGTAAAATGCTTATTTTTCTTTTCAGAGTTTTGAGTAGAAGATATCAATTGAAGATTTGAAATATCATTTACTCCCGATATATAATTATCCAATTTTTCTTTTGAAATTCCTAATTCAGATAATTTCTTTTTATTAAATAAAGATTTTGGATGAATATGATCTTGATGAAATCTGAAATTATGATTCAAAGTCGGATATAATAATGTTAAAGCACAGTAAGTTTTTGGATCACCATATTGCAAATCCAATAAACCTTCAATTTCATCTTCGCTAAACAATATATTTCTTCTGTCTCCTCTATAACGTTCAATAATTTCAGGAAGTGGAAATTTATCTCGATTTTCATCAATTAATTTTCTCATCACAGGATAAATTGAATCAGGTGTTCCACCAAAAACTCCCTTTAAAAGAACTCTTGCTAGCCATTCACGAATTGATTTTCTATCATCCTTGCGGTTAGAAGACTGGAGAATTGATGATTCAAAATTATTTTTATATACAAAATATGCTATTGGCACTATAACGTTTGTGGCTAACAAATTATCGCTATTATATCCAAAACTTGCTATTAGATGAACTGTTTTTCTTATAGAATCTGAAATTTTATCCCAACATTTTTCGGTTTCTGACATATTGTATTTTGTAAAGTTATCAACCTTAAAATGTATGTCAGGAAAACCACCCAACACCAAACAAGATTTTAAAACAATATCTTTATTAAAGTTAAATCCATCACCAATTTCATTAATTTCATCTACAAATTCATGAATTACTTCTCTTGCATCTTTCTCATTCCATTGTGCAGTAGCAACGGAAAGTAGCAAATCTGAATAACTAAGTTTTGTTCCGCCGCTATTGATTCGTATAAATATTTGAAGTACCTTATCCAGCTCTTCTCCTTTTTCTAAAAAGAAACTTATAGTTCCTTTTTGGTGAATTACATTAAACAAACGATTTAGAGCATCCATGGCATAATTAGACTCTTTTTCTTCATATTTAGATGAATCCATCAAGCCATTTTTCATTAGATATCTAGATGGTTTAGTTGGATCATCCAAAGACAATATCTCTGAACATTGAAACCAAAAGTCCTCAGATTTCTTAGCATCCTCTTTAGTTAAAAATCTGAAATCATACTCCATTTCTGGGTTATCAGATTTTTTTAATAAATTGAGAAATAGATATTTTTCTTGGTAGGTACCTAAGTCATCTTTTCTGGCATGCTTCTTTTTAATGGAATAACCACCTCCGCAAAGTGCAAGAAACATTGAAGTCATTCGTTGCTGCCCATCCAATAATGCAATTACATCTTCATCTGAAGATAGATTTGCCTTTTTGTTATGACGATAATTTTTTTCATGATATTTATCTAAGAATTCATAAAATTCAAAATCCTTAATTTTATCTTTGTCAACCTGCCAAAAAAGGAATGTTCCTATAGGATAATCTCTCATCAGTGAATCAAATAAAACCTCTATTTGACTAGTTTTCCAAACAAATTCACGCTGTATAGAGGGAAGAACATAACGCTTCTTTTTTATATTATTTATTGCATCCTTGATTGTAATGGCAGTTTCGTAAGACATATTTTTTAATATTTAGGGTCTAGACAACTTTAAAGAGGATTTTTTCTTATAATTTCTAACAAAACTTTATACAAATCTTGCCTTCTATTGTTAAATCTAAATTCACATTCTTTCAAATGCAAAATAAATTTCTCATCGGTTAATCCATTAAATTTTGCTAATCTTCTTTTGCAATAACTCCAGAAGGATTCAATGCCATTTACATGACAT
>CAMDAI010000062.1 GCA_945888585.1 Rickettsia typhi
TTATTTATGGGATTAATCGGCATAGTAATTGCTTCTGTAGTTAATATTTTCCTAAAAAGTTCAGGATTGGATTTTGTAGTTTCAATTCTTTCAGTAATTATTTTTACTGGTTTAACTGCTTATGATTCACAAAGAATTAAATCAATGTACTATCAATTGGCTGGTTCTGGAGATGCAATCTCCAAAGCTGCCATTATGGGTGCTTTAAGTCTTTATATGGATTTCATTAATCTATTTATAACTATGCTTAGATTTTTCGGTGATAGAAGAGACTAATTCGTAAAATTTCTAAATTTCAAAAAGGTCTGTCTTTAAAAAGCAGGCCTTTTTTGTTACTTGATTTTTTATTTATATTCGATTAACTTTTTCGCTCCCTGAAAGTTACTTTCATATTCCTTGGTAGCTCAGTGGTAGAGCAATTGGCTGTTAACCAATTGGTCGGGGGTTCGAATCCCTCCCAAGGAGCCAGACTTTCTCTGGCTTCATCTCGTTTTTATCAAATTAGATTATTTTTCATTGCCGCACTGTTGCCGCATTTGAAGTGGCTGTTTGTTGGTATAGATATTTTTGAAAATCTATAAATAATAAGCTAATCTTCTTAGGCTCCCCCAAAATGCTCTTGGCATCTTCTAAAGATTGATATTTGTTTGTAAGTAGAGTTGGTAATTTATCTTGATCAAGCTCTTCAACGCCGCTTTCAATATACTTACTTAAAACAAAATCAATAAATTCACTTTCCTTGTCATTAAGGTTTGTAAAGATGGCATTTTTTGCCAACTTAACCCTAGCTTTTCTTGTAATTGGCTGGTGCGAGTTAAACACATATTCTAAAACATCAAACAAATCACTTTTTTCAGCATCAATTAGTTTTTGAAGTGTTTTTAATTCATCTTTTCCAAAACCTTCTTCATCTAATTTTTCCAATAAGGCTTTTCTTGTATCTGGCTTACTCCAAATTTTTCTAAGCTCATCTTCGCTTTTAAATAAATCTGGCATTTTACCAAATAAATTTTGCATGAATTCTGGTGCGCTAATTGGCTTACCTTCTTTGCTCCAAAAGGAGGTTGCCATCATGTGCTGTATTTCTCTTTCTTTGCCATCACTTAATTTTATTTTTATGCGCTTCCTTTTTTCTTTTGCCTCCACACCATTATTATCTAGTTCTTTTGGATCAATATTTGGCTCTGGCTTATCATTTGGATCTAATGTTGGTGATTCATCCTCTAAAGCTTCTCCGTCCCACTCTGGATCTGCAAAATGATGATAAGCATCTACAAAGTCGTAAATTGTAAAGAAATATTTACCATCAAAAAGCCTCGTTCCTCTTCCTACAATCTGTTTAAACTCTATCATTGAGTTGATAGGTCGCATTAAAACGATATTACGAATATTTCTAGCATCAACGCCTGTTGATAGTTTTTGTGAAGTTGTCAGAATGGTTGGGATAGTCTTTTCATTATCTTGAAATTCCCTTAAAAATTGCTCGCCAATTTCTCCATCATTTGCCGTAACACGAACACAATAATTAGGGTTTTTGCTCTTTTTGTATTGATTGACTAAGTCACGAACAGCTCCAGCGTGATCTTGGGTAGCACAAAATATGATAGCCTTTTCATTTTGACTAGCATCATCCATAAATATCTTAACTCTTTTGGCTTCTCTTTCTTTTATTTCAATAATTCTATTAAAATCAGGCTCTTTATAAACCCTGCCTTCTTCAATTTCACCTTCAATAATTTGGTCATCACCAACATAAACATAATCATCTAAGGTTGTTTTAATTCTCTTCACTTTAAAAGGCGTAAGAAAGCCGTCATTAATTCCCTCTTTTAGTGAATAGCTATAAACTGGCTCACCAAAATATTTATATGTATCAACATTATCTTGTCTTTTTGGCGTGGCAGTTAAGCCAAGCTGAGTGGCTGGCTGGAAATATTCTAAAATAGCTCTCCAATTTCCCTCATCATTAGCTCCGCCCCTATGACATTCATCAATAACAATAAAATCAAAGAAGTCTTTAGGATATTGCCCAAAATAAGGCTTTGGCTTTCCTTCCTTATCAAGGCCGCTCATAAAGGTTTGAAAAATGGTAAAGAAAATGCTGCCATTAGTTGGCACAAAACCATCTTTTTTTATTTCATTTGGTTTAATCCTTCTAAGTGCATCTTCATCAAAAGCTGAAAATGAATTATAGGCTTGATCTGCCAGAACATTTCTATCTGCTAAAAACAAAATTCTAGGTCTTCTTGCTCCGTCTTTCTTTAAGTTCCAACGAGATTGAAATAATTTCCAAGCAATTTGAAAAGCAATAGCGGTTTTCCCCGTTCCCGTTGCAAGAGTTAATAAAATTCTTGTCCGATCATTTGCAATTGCTTCCAAAACATTTTTAACAGCAATTTCTTGATAATAACGCAGTTGCCAAGTGCCGCTTTTATCTTCAAATGGAATATTGGCAAAAGTTTCTCGCCAGTTATTTTGCTCTGGAAATGTTTTATTCCATAGTTCGACTGGTGAAAGAAAGTTTTTAACCAAACCCTCTTCACCTGTTTTCATACAAATAGAATAGATCTCTTTGCCATTGGTTGAATATGTTGTGTCCAGCCTTAATTTATCAGCATATAATTTGGCTTGTGCCACGCCTTCACCAACACCCAAATCATCACTTTTAGCCTCAATTACCGCTAATTTAATTCCTTTATAAACCAGAATATAATCAGCAATTAAAGGCTTGCCCCTTGCGCCTGTCTTTTCAATTTTCCCATCGGTAATTTTGCAAACATCTCTTTCACGCAGTACCTTAGAGCCTTCCACAATTCCCCAGCCACACTGCCTTAGCTTTGGATCAATTAATTCTGCTCTTGTTTCTGCTTCATTCATAGCAATTTTTATTTATTTATCAAATAACCGTCAAATAAATTCCTATTGGGTTTCTATTGAGTATTTATTCGTTTTCTTGCAACTTTTGATTAATAGATTTTTCTTTATTTATCACACAATCATCACATAACAAAGTCTTGTTTTATAAGGCTATAATCCCAAAAAGATTATATTTATCATATAACAGTCACATAAGAATTTTATGTTTATAAAGCAATTTTTATAAAGCATTCACTGGTTTTCTTGCATATTTTGCTTTATAAAGTACTTTGCTGCCTTTCTTGCTCCACTTAGTGAAATTATATTCTTATCAACCATGGATTTAAGAATGCGCTTTATTTTAAATTGATTTATCTCATCCCCTATTCTTTTATGAATCTCGCCAAAAGAGCTATTAGGATATGCGGTAATGTCTTTATAAATTAACTCTTCCAATCTATGATCTTCGATATTCTTTAAGTTAGTTTTTCCTCTAAAATTAATTTTTTTTACAAATTCTGGATTAATTGAATATTGAGTTCCTTTTCCTCTGCCAGTTTTTTTAATCAATCCGTATTGCAATAAATTGCCCAACCAATTTCTTAACCCACTTTCTTCATCTTGGTTTAGGATTTTTGAAAGTTCAGAAGAACCAAATGATTGCTGCTGAGAAATTAACCCAAGCGCAATTACTTCTTTTTGCTTTAGTTGAAATTCAGAACTCGCTTTATCCATCAATCTCACAACTTCCTTACTAATAAATTGTTTTTTTACTATTACCGCAACTCTTTCATTTGTTTCTTTTACTATAGGAATTGATTTTCCTGATCCTAACAGTTTTGCATAAACTAAATCATACCCACTACCTTCTTTTTCCATTAATTCTAAATCAAAGAATATTTTGGATAAATGCTCATTTCGTCTAATGGATTGACTAAGTATATTTTTTGGGGTTACTCCATATGGTAACCTACCTGGGCTATGAATTTCTAGACGATCAGGAAATATGTTAATAAAAATATCGCCACGAGTTGTATAGGTGCGATGAACTAAGGCGTTTACAACAAGCTCCCTAACAACCTCCATTGGAAAAAAAGGGATATTCTTGCGAAATAAACCTTCAGATATTTCAATACTCTCTTGCCAATCGGGGACGTCGTTTATTACCTTTTCCAATAATTCTTTCGGATTTAATGAATAGTCATCTAATAATAATTTCCATACTTTTTCATCATTCTCATCATATCTAATAATTTGTATTGCTGGCGGGTATAATAAAAAGGCTCTTTCCTCTCTGCGACCAATCCATAAAATTCCCAGATTTGTTAAATACTCTCCTTTTTGTAAAAAATAGTGGTTTAAAATTTCGTCATCGTGCATTTCTTTTATAAAATTACTAACTCTAGCCGATGATCTAACATCTTTAATGAAAGCTGATTTCTTTTGATTATCAATTATAGACTTGCTGACCTTTTTTGTCACTTGCTCTTCCCAAATGAAAGCATTTTTATCAGCTGCCAATCTAGACATTTCATCTGGTGGAATTGGTTTACAGCTATCACCAACTCTAATATAATACTTACCATCAATTGTTGAGGCTATAGTTTGAGCATTTCTAAAGACTTGAATTTTAATATATTCTGCACTATTTCGAGCATTTTCAATAGTGATAACTAAACCAACATGTACAGTCCTTTGGGAAATATTTGTTTGAATAATATCTGGTAAATTTTTATCCAAGATCAATTGGCTTTCTGGAGGTAGGGATTCTTTATCTTCAATACCTATAAAAATAAAGCCGCCATGAGCATTAGCAAAGGCAACGCAGTCTTTAGCCAATTCATCCCAATTAGTGTTTTTGCCTTGTAAAAATTTTAATGACTTTTTATCTATATTTTTATTTTCTTCCATATCTCAAGTAATTATTAAACTATCTTGCAACTCGCCATTAAAGGCTTTTTGAAGAACTGATTTTTTCAACTCTTCTAAATCATTTATTTTTTGATTATAGATTGCTTCTAATTTCTTGGTTTCGGTTGATACAGCATTTATTTTTTTAAGAATGTTTTTTTGTTCTCCAAGAGATTTAGGAAACATAATTTTAATACTTGTGAGATTGCTATTATATAGCCTTGAAATAGTTGCTCCTTTAGATGGTTGCCAATCACAAAATTCATAAAAAACATATAAGTAATCATTCAAAACTTGCTTTTCATTATTGTTAATCCAAACAATATTTGAATCTTGAAAAAAAGCTGGTTCACCATCATATCTCACTCGCCTTCCAATAGTTCCGGATGCTGATATTAAAATGTCTCCTTTTTTTGGAAATGAGTATTTGGTGCGAAACTCATCATAAATTTCTTTAGAGATAAATGCGTCTGGCGTTTTGCCAAAAGTGCCAATTTTGTAAAATGGGATTTCACCAGTTGAAGAAGTTTGATGTTTCAATATTCTTTTGCACATTGACGGTTTTCCTATTTCCCCTAATGTCTTCTCTTCCCAATCTTCACCTTTATTTTCAAACACTTTTTGCAAATAGCTTTCAAAAAGCTCTTGGGCGTTTTTTAGGTTTTTTAAGATTTTATCACTTTCTTTATCTAAAGTCTTCATCTCTTCTAAAATCTCTTGTGGTGATCTTAAAATATTATCATCTTTTTTGTTGGGGTTTTTAACCGATAAATCAAAAGTTAACTGATCAATATCTCTTAAATTCAAAGCCCAAGAATTATCACTTTTGGCAAAAGTTTTTTGCAAGTTAATAAAATCAGCTAAATCAGTTTCATTTAAAGGGTTGGTTTTGCCTAAATTTCGATCCAAATTTAATTGATAATACCAAACATCTCTTGTTGCTTCGCCTTTTTCAAAAAATAGCACTACTGTTTTAACGCCAGCCCCAGTAAAGGTTCCGCCAGGTAAATCAAGAATTGTGTGTAAGTTGCAATCTTCCAATAATTTTCTTCGAAGTGAAATTGCGGCGTTGTCGGTGTTGCTTAAAAAAGTGTTTTTAATAACAATGCCAGCTTTTCCACCCGCTTTTAAACTTTTGATAAAATGTTGTAAGAATAAAAATGCTGTCTCGCCAGTTTTAATTGGGAAATTTTGCTGAACTTCTGCCCTTTCTTTTCCGCCAAAAGGTGGGTTTGCTAGAACCACATCGTAAGTGGGGGTAATATCATTAATATTTTCAGCTAGCGTGTTGGCGTGAATAATGTTGGGGGCTTTAACACCGTGCAAAATCATATTCATTATGCCAATGATGTAGGCTAAGGCTTTTTTCTCTTTGCCAAAAAAGGTTTGGTTTTGTAAAATCTCACTATCTTTAGTTGATAGGTTTTTGCCGTTTAAATATTCAAACGCTTCACATAAAAACCCTGCTGAACCAACCGCTCCATCATAAATTTTATTGCCAATTTGCGGATTAACAACTTTTACAATAGTTTTAATCAAAGGGCGTGGTGTGTAATATTCGCCCCCATTTCTTCCAGCATTGCCCATATTTTGAATTTTAGCCTCGTAAAGATGGCTCATTTCGTGCTTTTCCTTTGAAGTGCGAAAATGCAACTTGTCTATTAGGTTTATGCACTCCCTTAAATTGTAGCCGCTTTGTATTCTGTTTTTTAGCTCAGAGAAAATTTCACCAATTTTATATTCAATTGTATCTGGGCTTGTTGCCTCAATTTTGAATTTCTTTAGATAGGGGAATAGTTTTTGATCAACAAAATCTATTAAATCATCACCAGTTAAGGCTTTATGATGATCTAATTTGTCATCCTCACTCTTTGGCATCGCCCAAATATTCCACTGATATTCTGGCTTAATAATAGTATTATAATCTTTGCCAGTTAGTTCAGCGGCTGTTTTTCTATCATTTTCTAAATCATCTAAATATTTAAGAAATAATAGCCAAGAAGTTTGCTCCACATAATCAAGCTCACTACCACAACCTGCATCTTTATGAAGAATATTATCTATATTTTTAAAGGTCTGTTCAAACATTTTTAATTGTCTTGGTTGGTTTTATCCTTCAATAGATCTACCCTATATTTAACATCATCATTTTCAAATCTAATACCAGCTTTCTCAAAGGCGTTAATAATTTTTTCAAGTGTATCAACTTTTAAATTTCTTACTCCTCTTTCAAAATCTGCCAAAGTTGCTTTATTAATTCCTGCTTTTTGGCTTAAATCTTCCTGTTTCCAACTTACCAAATCTCTAGCCGCTTTGCATTGTTGGTAAGTAATAATTACTTTGCTCATTATTTTATTATTTTTAATTGACATAAACAATCTAATTATGTAATATGACAATTATAGATTGTTTTTATTATATTTAATACCGCTTTATGAATAAATTATTATGTTGGAAAGGCTTTATATTCATAGAGTTTAAATATAACTAACTAACTCTATTTTTGGTTAAATTACAACAATTTGTAATA
>CAMDAI010000063.1 GCA_945888585.1 Rickettsia typhi
AACTAAATCAATTAAACCAAACCTTCTTGGATCATTATAAATAATTGAAGTTTTATCACTAAAAGAAATTAGGCAGTGATCATGAATTGTTGGTGTAGGAGTTTTGGTTTGATAAATAACTTTTCCAGTCATACCTAAATGAACTAAAATATTAAGTTCTTTATCAAGTTCGATTATGATATATCTAGCTCGACGCTTAACTGAAATTATGGTTTTATTTTTTAAATCAGTAGAAAAGTTTTTGGGAAAGGGCAGGCGTAGTTTTTTATCGGAGATAAAAACACTGGCAATTTTTTTGTCGATTATGTTATTCTCTAGTCCGCGACGGACGGTTTCAACTTCAGGAAGTTCCGGCATATATGAGTTAGTAAAGTAATAATATTTATGATTAATCCAAAACAAGAAATCTACGAATATAATTTAAAATTACCAGAGATTGAAGAGGCAGATAATAAATTATTGCTTCATAGTTGTTGTGCGCCTTGTGCTGGTGATTTAATGGAGCGTATGCAAGAATCTGGAATTGATCTGACAATTTTTTTCTATAATCCGAATATTCATCCTAAGAAGGAATATGAAATTAGAAAAGAGGAAAATATTAGGTTTGCTGACAAATTAGGAATTCCTTTTATTGATGCTGATTATGATGTACAAAACTGGTTTAAAAGAGCGAAAGGTTTGGAATGGGAACCTGAAAGAGGTGAGCGTTGTACAAAATGTTTTGATATGCGTTTTGAACGTACCGCACTCTATGCTTATGAAAATAATTTTAAAATAATTTCCAGTTCGCTTGGAATTTCTAGATGGAAAAATATGGATCAAATTAATGATTCTGGAATTAGAGCTGCTAGTAATTATGAGGGTGTGAATTATTGGACTTATAATTGGCGTAAGGCTGGTGGGGCAGCAAGAATGTATGAAATTGCCAAACGTGAAGAATTTTATAAGCAAGAATATTGTGGTTGTATTTTTTCCTTACGCGATAGCAATGATTGGCGCAAACAAAATGGCAGAAATGAAATTGCTATTGGTCAGGAATTTTACCATGAAGTAGAGATTGATAAAAATTTGATAGAAAATAAAAGCCTGAAGTAAGCTTATTTTTTTAAGTTTAAGAAAATGATGCGGATATAATTTATTAAGTAGTTCAATATTTGAATAACAATTATTTCCTAAATAGATTCGCCATTAGTTATCGGCATAATCAATAAATCCAGAAAATCGAAGGGATTGATATGGGTTGACTTCATCTGATAAAAGATAATAACCTAAACCGATTCCACCAATCTATGGAAATGCTTTTGACAAAGGTTATGATCTAGTACCCATTTCCCCTCCCAACTTTCTAGAAAAAATTTAACTGTTTTTTATATTTTATATTTGATTTATGATTATGGCGACTATCTCCAAGATTTTGGCCACCAAAACCAATTTTTTACATGAAATTTACTTCGTAATGGAGTCTTGACAACTATGATTAAAATACCGATGGATAATAAACACCACACCGCTGGAAATTCGTTTAAATTGTCGGTTGTAAGTCTTGCTAATATTGGACCCAACAAGAGATGATATAAGGTAAGGCGCCATGATCCATAAAGTAATGGTAACAATACCGCGGCTAATACATAAGTTGGAAAACCACCTCTAATTCCTGGCAAGTTAAAATTATTAGTTAGATGATTTCCAATACCATTGAGTGGAACTTCCCATGCTATGTGCCAATTACCACTAACAGAGCATAATCTGTCAGAGCATAATGGTCGCCTAATGTCGCATTGTCCTGCCCAATCAAAAGGAAAAACCTGAATCAGCATTACTAACACCGAAAACAAACAAATTCCGTAAACCCAAACTGTAATTCTTTTTCTAACTTCCGCGGGAATAAAATATAACGAAATCATATTTATAAAAACTGGCTGAAAAACAATATGTAAATAACCTAGTAATGTCGCGATCTGATTTTGATGGTACGCTACATTGATTAATTACGCTGTAGGTAAATGCCTGCAATACTTCCATCAAAGAAAAATATCCCAACGGAATCCATAATTCTTTCGATTCTTTTTTATATGCGGCATAACCAGTTGTTATCAAACCTGCAGATGCTAATAAAGTTGATGCTTCCCCACTCCAGCACATAATTTTGTAAATTAAATTGAAAAATAAATGAAAAGGTGGTCCAGAAAATTTTAAGGAGAAATTCTTCTTCTAACAATTTCTAACTCAATTTCTATTAACGAACTTTCTGTTATATAAAATATAATTAATATCTCAAATAGAGATTTACACGTATAATCTCTCTTCAATTTAAAAAGTTAGAAAGTGTGTTATAATTGGCGGTGCCTTGCCATTAATTCTTTCTAGAAATATAAAAAATACTATTGACATTGATAATCATTCTCATACCATTTGCGAATGGTTATCATTCTCACTTAAAAAAGTTTTAGTTAAATCTGAGTTTGAAAGTCCAAATATCAAAGACAATGCTAAAATAAAATCAGTTTTAAAATGATTAATTCATTTTTTTTCAACTATAATAGAGTACAAAAATTTGCTGTTTTATCGCAAGATTCTATTATTACTTTTGCTGTTACTGCTTTACATTTTTTAGTTTTGATGATTTTGCTTTTTAAATTTCATAATGAAATTAATCAGCCAACATTGTCTTTTTCGGTAACTATGATGGATGTTGCCAGTACATCAACTAAAGTAGTTTCAAATCAAACTTCGGTCGCCAGTCATGCTGCTTCTAAAAAAGCAGAAAAATTATCATCTGATGATTCCTCAATTCAAACTTTAAAAAAAGATTCCAAAGAAGAATTAGAAAATAATGTAAAAATTAAATCAGCTGATCAAAAATCAGTTAATTCAATGCAACAAACTGCTGTTTTGTCTCCAACCAAGCCAGCAATTTATGACGCCGCTTATCTAAGTAATTCTGCTCCTGAATATCCCGCTTTATCTCGTAGAATAGGTGAGCAAGGCTTGGTGGTTCTTAATGTATTTGTAAATATTGACGGACAGGTCGAAAAAATCGAAATCAAAGATAGTTCTGGCTATAATCGTCTTGATATGGCGGCACTTGAAACTGTAAAGAAATGGCGCTTTATTGCTGCTAAAAATCATGATCAATTTGTATCTTCATTGGTACAAGTTCCAGTAAATTTTGTTTTGGAGAAAGATAATGGATAGTAATGTTGTTTTGACTAATGATTCTAGCCAATATGGTTTGATTAATTTTTGGCAACAAGGTGATGGTATTAGCCATTTTGTAACTATTATTCTTTTAATAATGTCTATTTTAAGCTGGACACAAATTGTTATTAAAGGAATTAAGGCTTCGAAGCGTAAGAAAAATTTTATAGCTTTAGATAAGTTTTGGGATGTTTCAACTATTAATGAAGCTGTTCAAAGTTTAGAAAATGAAGTTGGTATAGATAACTCATTTGCCAATCTAGCTAAACAGGCTATATCTTCAGCTAAGCATTTTGATGAACATAAGGGAAGTAGTATTGGAAGAAATTTAGATCGTGGAGAATTTATTACCAGAGCATTACGTCAAGGAATTAATCGTAGCACTACTAAGTTGGAATCTGGCTTAACCTTGTTAGCTTCAATTGGTGCTATTGCTCCTTTCGTTGGATTATTTGGAACGGTGTATGGAATATATAATGCCTTACTTGGAATTTCAGCATCAGGAAATGCTTCGTTAAATACTGTTTCTGGTCCGGTTGGTGAAGCTTTAATTATGACTGCTGCTGGTTTGTTTGTCGCTATTCCGGCAGTTTTAGCCTATAATAGTTTTGTTAGATTAAATCGTTTGGAATTAATGGAGCTTGATGGATTTTCTCATGACCTTCACTCTTATTTAAGTGATGGTGTAAAATTATCTAACTTAAAAAGAGGTGAATAATGTCTTTTGGTAGTTTTGAAAAACAAAATAATGCTCCAATGTCTGAAATTAACACTACTCCTTTAGTGGATGTGATGTTGGTTCTATTGATTATTTTTATTGTGACGGCACCACTAATTACTAACAATGTTAGTGTTAATTTACCAAAAACCAAAAGTGTTGCTAGTCCACAAAAACCAAGCATTGTTAAAATTGGTTTAGATGAAAAAGGTCAGATGTTTTGGAATGGAACTGCAATTAGCAAAACTGACTTAGTTACCCTTTTTACTGATACCGCTAAAGATAAGCCGGATACTGAATTGCATCTGGAAGCTGATAAAAATAGTCGCTATCAAGAAATTACTGAAATAATGGTTGAAGCTCAGAAAGCTGGAATTACTAAGCTTGGATTTATTAGTAGAGCTGAAGAATAGCTTTAAATCAATTCGAATAATTTTAATAAAATCAAACAATAAAGATTATGATAATAGAAAAATCAACGAGCAAAACAATCATTGCTATTTTATCAGTGATGTCTGTGGTAGTATCAAATGAGTCCTTGGCAGAAAATTCTAAGACAAATGCAACCAATCTTCCTCAAATTACCGTTAGAGCAAAGGAAGAGAAATCCAATTCCAATACAAACGGTTACAAAACAAATCTAAGTAGAAGTTCTACTAGAACTGATACTCCACTAATTAATGTTCCTCAATCAATCTCTGTTGTAACCCAAGATCAAATTCGCGATCAAAATATTACTAGCATGGAAGAAGCAGTTAGATATATCCCTGGTGTTAATATTCAGCAAGGTGAAAACAACCGAGATGCAGTAACCATTAGGGGACAGACAACTACTGCTGATTTTTTTATTGATGGTACTCGTGACGATGTACAATATTTTCGTGATTTTTATAATATTGATCGCATTGAGTTCTTAAAAGGTCCAAATGCTATGGCTTTTGGACGCGGAGGAAGTGGTGGTGCAATTAATCGCATTTCCAAATTTGCCGATGATAAGAGAAGAACTCAAGTTGTTGCAAGTGGCGGTTCTTTTAACAATAGAAGAATTCAGACTGATATTGGTGATAAAATTAATGATAAATTATCTCTTCGCTTTAATACCATGTATGAAAAATCAGGCACTTTCAGACAGTATGGTGATTTGGAAAGGTATGGTTTTAATCCAACAGCAACATTTATTTTATCTAAAGCAACAGACATAAAATTTGGTTACGAGTATTTTAAGGATAAAAGATTTAATGATCGCGGCCTTCCATCTCAAAATAACGGAGTATATAAAACCGATCCTAAAACTTTTTTTGGTAATCCTAATGATAATCAAGTTGAAGCCGAAATTAATTCAGTTTATTCAATTGTAAATCATGACTTCTCCCCAACTCTTAATTTAAAAAACTATACTAGATTTACCAATACTGACAAATTCTATCAAAATACTTATGTTGATAGTGCAGTTAAAGATAATGGAGATATCACGCTCAAAGCATATAATGACACTACTAATAGAAATAATTTTACCAATCAAACTGATTTAACTAAAAAATTTGAAACCAATTCCATCAAGCATACTGCCCTATTTGGTTTTGAAGTGAGTCGTCAAGATAGCAAAAATTATAGAAATACAGGTTATTTCAATAATACTTCTGAATCGGCAACTATTTCAATTAATAACCCTCTAAATTTTGATTATATAATTTATCGACCAAAAGACAGTAATCCAAACACCAAGTCAGAAATTAATGTTTTAGCAGCTTATGCTCAGGATCAGGTTGAAATTAATAAATATCTTCAATTGGTTGGTGGAGCTCGCATAGATCGATTTGAAATCGACCTGTCAAATAATAAAACTAATCAGCAATTTAAAAGGGTTGATACTTTAATTTCTCCTAGAGTTGGAATTATTGTAAAACCTGAAGACAATTTATCGCTTTATACCAGTTATAGCGTAAGCTATTTACCAAGTTCTGGTGATCAATTTAACTCTTTAGATGCTACTACTGCTGTTTTAAAACCAGAAGAGTTACAAAATTATGAAATTGGTGCTAAATGGGATATTAATCCAAACCTTAATGTAAGCATGGCCATTTTTCAATTAGATCGCAATAATACCAAAGCAGTTGATCCAAATGATGCCAGCCGTTATGTTTTAAGCGGTGAATCACGTGTTCGTGGTTTAGAGTTTGGTACAAATGGCAAAATTACTGATAAATGGCAAATTATTGGTGGCTATGTTTATCAAGATGCTTATGTAACTGGCTCATACAATACTTCACTTACAAGCACAGCAATTAAGAAAGGGAATCAAGCTCAATTAGCTCCACGCAACAAATTTAGTTTATGGAATAAATATGATTTCACAAATAAATTTTCTACTGCAGTTGGTTTAATTAGCCAATCAAGCCAATTCTCTAGTGCCGATAATACAGTTAAATTAAAAGGCTTTACAAGATTTGATGCTGCGGTTTATTACAAAATAAATTCTTCATATCGTCTACAACTAAATGCAGAAAATATTTTTAACAAAGAATATATCCAAACCGCACATAACAATAATAATATTCAGCCAGGATCAACAAGAGCTTTCAAAGCTGCTTTAATTGCCGATTTTTAAAGGTTTCAAAAAAAAGCCTAATGAAAGTAAGTTTTTAACTTTCGTCTTTCCAGCCAACATTTTTCAAGAAATCTTCATAATTACCATCAAACCAGAATACTTTTCCTTCATCGAAAACAATTAATTTATTGGCGATTTGTTTTAGGAAATATTCATCATGTGTTACCATTACAACTGCACCTTCAAAATTTTGAATGGCATGCATTAGAGATTCACATGATTCCATATCTAAATGGTTAGTTGGCTCGTCCAGTAATAATAAATTTACTGGTTGTAGAAGAATTTTTCCTAACATCACGCGGCTTTTTTCTCCGCCCGATAAAACTCCAATTTTTTTATGAGCTAAATCACCGGAAAACATCATATTGCCACAGGTTTGACGAATTTTAGTAATGGGAATATTTGGGTTAAATTTTTCTAATTCTTCACAAATGCTAAGTTTAGGATCAAGCCTATCAATATTCATTTGGCCGAAATAACCAATAGTAGCTTTGTTATGAACTGTTGAAATTCCTTCTAATGGTTTTAAATCGCCAGTAATTAATTTAAGTAAAGTTGATTTACCTTTACCATTTTTACCAATAATACAAATTTTATCTTCGCGATTTACTTTGAAGGTTAATTTTTTGATTAAAATTTCTTCTGGTTTATAGCCGAATTTAATATTTTCAATAATAGATAATGGATC
>CAMDAI010000064.1 GCA_945888585.1 Rickettsia typhi
CAAAACCCAAATTAAAGAATTCATAATTATTTTTTAAAAATTTTATCCAACTCTTTTTTGACATTGATTGGTACAAACTCCGAAACATCACCACCCAATCTGGCAACTTCTTTAACAAATCTCGAAGCCACAAAATGATTAGATTCAGAAGCAGGAAGAAATATAGTTTGTATATTAGGATCTAATCGGGAATTCATCCCAAACATTTGAAATTCATATTCAAAATCTGAAACCGCTCTAAGCCCTCTCACAATAATATCTGCCTTGTTTTTTGCAGCAAAACTCACCAATAAACCTTCAAAACCGACAACTTCTATTAATTTATTTTGATTAAAATTATTAACTGCATCCATCACCATATTAATACGATGATCTAAGGAAAAAGCTGGGTTTTTACTGGTATCTTTAGCAACTCCAATCACTAATTTATCCGCTATTTTCAGAGCTCTTTTGATAATATCCAGATGTCCATTAGTTATCGGATCAAAAGTTCCCGGATAAATTGCAATTTTTGAATTTGACATATAGCCTATTTTTATTGATCAGACATTACAAAAAGATTACACATGAATATTGAAATAATATCAATTGGAAAATTTCGCAACTCACCTCAAAAAGAAATTTTTGAGTTATATAAAAAACGTTGTAGTTGGAATATCAAATTAAAAGAGCTAGAAGCTAAAAACCTTGCAAATTCTGCCATCGTGAAAGAAAAAGAAGGTGATTTAATACTAGCTGCAATACCCGCTTCAGCGAAAGTTATTGTATTAGATGAAGCTGGAAAAAGTTTAAGCAGCAAAGAATTTGCTAGTATGATTCAAAATTTCCAAAATAACAGCGTAAGTAATTTAGCTTTTATAATTGGTGGCGCTGACGGCACCAGCACTAAAGTACAACAAAAAGCTGATGTAATTTTATCTTTAGGCAAAATCACCTTCCCTCATATGATGGTTAGATCCATCCTCTCCGAACAACTCTACCGCGCCTTTTCCATCATTAATAACCATCCCTATCATAGAGAATAAATTTAACCAAATATTAGCAGAATTTGATGAAGCAATCTGGACAGGAAATATAACAGAAATAGAGTGTTTGGTAAAGTTGGGAATTGATGTAAATGCTTTCACCCATAAGTGACGGCAGCCACATTGTTTAGGTTTAAGACTTATTAGTAAAGAATTTGTAGTTTTAAAGAAAAACTATTTACCCCCATTTTTACCCTCAAAAGTTCTTTTCAAAAAAGAAGTATTTAACTTTTTTTCAAAGCAAGCTTTTCTATAAAAAGTTAAAAACTGATTTTCCTACTTTTTAATTTGGTTTTTAAATGTTTTACCAATTTTTCCTCTACAAAAAATAAATTTCCTCTACAGCGCGTGATAGCCACATACAGCTTATTTTTAGTTTGTTCATTCAGACTTGATAAAGAATTATTTTGATACTTGCTAAAAGTAGTTGGATTTAGAACAACACACACATCATGATAGCTATCTATTCCCTTGGAATTTCCCCAATTGTTTGAATATATTTCATAAGAACTACTATTTTTGTAAAATAGCTTTATTACGTCATCATCATTGCATATTTCTAAAATATCATCCTCTGAGTCTAAAAATTTAATTTCTGTTTCATCCATTCTTTTAGAAATAATATTTATTCCAAGATTTGAAGAGACATAATTGCATATTGTAGGACTGCATCTGTAGCTACCATCAAGTGTCGTTGCATCAATGGTTAACCCGAAATTCTTACATTCCTTAATATATTTTTCATAATTGTTATGTAAGTTTTGTCTTGTGTTGCCATCGCGACTTGTATCAAATGTATGTTGAAAGAAATCTCCAACAAAAAACACATCGTTATTTGACTTCACGATATGAGCCAAAAAGTTAAAATCATGAGCTGCAAAATCTTGTATTTCATCAATCATAACAACATCAAAATACTTATTAAGCCTTTCTATTAGACCATCTGTAGCTTTTTCAACATTAATAAGTTTTGCTAATCTGTTTGAATATGCTCTTCCAAAATTATCTATATATCTAGCCCTACCGCTGGCTTTAACATAAGGGCAAACTTCATAGGAAACGCCTTTTACTTTTAACTGTCTTGCTAAAAAAGGTCTAAAACAAAATGAGTATAAAAATGAAAAATAGGTAAAAATTCTAATATTTTCAGGCAGAAATCCAAATTTCTCAATTACCCTTAACTTTATGTTAAAGAAATTATTGTTTGTGTAGGTAATAATTAAAAACCAACTGTTTAGATTTAGCTTATCTATTAGATATTTAGTTTTTCCTGATCCTGCTACTGATAAAATTAACTGTTTATCCATCTTATAGCATTTTGGATATATTGAGGAACATTAACTTCCCTTAAATCATCTAGTAAACAGAATGCAGATTCTGTTTTATTTTTTATCATGTAATCTTGTACTGACAATGTTCTTCTTTGTGACTCAAAAACATTATCACAAATTTCTTTATTATCTTCATAAAGGCATTTTTCAAATGTGTGTCTGCTGTTATTTTGATCAAAAAATATTTTAATGAGGTCACCTACATAACCATTATATAGATCTACACAATTTGACTGATAGTTTTCGTCATTATCACGAATTACAGCTACTTTTATATTTAATATTTTAGCAATGTCTAAATATCTTTTAAAACTAGTGCCTCCAACAGAAATTATATAAACATCATCAAATTCCATAGTTTTACTTCTTACGGAATAATAAAAGCGTTCCATAATCATATATTCCGCATCCCCTTCAACCAAAATAACTTTTTTTGAAAGAGTAAAGTTTAATACCCCATGATCAGGAGCTTTAATGAAAAATTTTGCGGTTTCCTTCGGTAATTTTTCCAAGGTAGCAAATTGATCTGAATTAGTATGCAACAATATAGCTTTTCTTAAATCCAAACGTGAACATATCAAATTACTATGAGTTGCTATAATACGCTGCTTATTTTCTGATTCATCAATCATTTGAATCAGTTTTTTCATATTAATATGGCTAAGGTGATTTTCTGGCTCTTCTATTAAAGCTACATCTATTGTTTTGATACCATCCTTTGCTTTCCCTAATACAAACTTAGTCTTAATAAAGCATTGTTTCCCTTTCCCTTTTTGTTCAATATCTACATCACCTTCCAGTAGTGTTAAATCAGTTAGCAAATTAGATTTTACATTATGCTTCACAGAAAAAGAGTAGTTTTCAATTTTACCATTTATTTCTTTTAGAGAGACGTTTTTAAAACCTTCTTTTGCCTTCCTATAATCATTTTGGTGCTTATTTTTTTCTGCATCAGAATCAATATAACAAGAATACATACTATTTACATATTCTTTTGTGGCATATTCCGTTCCTATTTGCGTTGTATCTATTACTATATGTTGCAGGTGTTTTCTATAGCCATTATAAGCTTCTCCTGAAAAAGTTTTGAAAGAGATAGAATAATATTCAAATGGAAAATTAAGATCATCATTTTTTAGTAAATCAATTATTTGCTTACTAAAGTCTTCTGACGGAGCGACTTCCATAAAAATACCATCACACGCTGTTGAATTATCTGAATGCTGAATGCCATTTAACTCATAAGCTCCTTGCTCATTAAGAAATAATTCTACACGAATTATTGGCAGATTCTTATACTCTCTAGTGCCAGACAAAAAAGACTCGATAACACCTTTATTAAATAATTGATCAATTCCTATCTTTTCTACCTTTTGTCTACTTCCACTAATAACAAAATCAATTGCTGATAAAATAGTGCTTTTTCCCGCTTCATTTTCTCCAATAAAAATATTCAGATTTTCATCAAGGGGTATAGTCAAATCTGTAAATTTCTTAAAATTATGTAGTTTGATCTTTTTTATGAATTTTTTAACCATGTTATTGAAGTAAAGGGGTCAGTAAATGGGTCAGGTCTATTTTTTAACAAGCTAACTACTTTTTTATTCAACATCATCAAACTCTTTCAACAATTTAGCTCCCTGCCCCTCATCATCATTTTCAAATTTCATTCCTGCTTGGATAAAAATAGTCTTTATATCTTCAGCAATTCTTCTTTGTGGAGTTCTAACTTCTCTCTCAAAATCGGTAATTGTTTTTTGAACAACTCGAACCTTATCGGCTAAATCTTGTTGCGACCAACCTAAAAAAGCTCTTGCAGCTTTGCATTGTTTAGGTGTGATAGTTTTTTCAATTTTACTACTTGACATTATAATTATTTATATAATATGATATATTTTAAGTAATATTACTTTTTAACAGTAAAGTAATAAACTTAGCCAAAAGCAGGCAAACCGTTTTTTCTGCCTGCAATTAATAATCTAAACAAAGCTAAATAGCGACTTTATTTAGTTATAAATTAAGTATTTGTATAAATTTAATTCATCCTAACTATGTCAAAACAAAACCTCAATTGCAATTTAGAAAATGAAATAATCATCGGTTTTCATTTAATCAGAAAATCAGCCAATTCATTGGTGGAAGATCTGAAATATTTTAATGAAATTCCTCAATATTTTTCTCATGAACAAATTGCTAATATTTTTGGTCAACTTGAAGAAGTGGAGCAAAATATCAAAAATGTTCGTGATGTTTTTTCTAAAAAGGTTTTGGGCTAATGATTAAAAACAACCTCCTTGATTTAAGTTTTTAATTCCATCCATCAACTCAAACTGATCTGTCAAACTTTTTTCGAACACTGCATCTAAACAGATTTTAAAGATTTTCTATTTATTTCTTAAAATTAAACTGGCGCTAATAATAATTAGTAGAGTGAACCAGCAATCACCTTTTCTACTCATACTCTGATAATACCAATTCCCATCTTAAATGATCCAATTGAATTTTGTGGGTCGCGCCTTTGGATTGGCAAACAAAGCTGGTGAACTTTTTGAAAGTTCGAAAATCCATAAAAAACGCGAATTGATTGCTTTTGTGTTTTCGAACTTAAAATTAAGAGGCTCAAAGCTAGATTTGAGCTACGCAAGCCATTTGATATGATGGTAAATTTAGGCAACTGTGTGAAATGGCGGGAGTGACCGGACTTGAACCGGCGGCCTCTTGCGTGACAGGCAAGCGCTCTAACCAACTGAGCTACACCCCCAAGAAGAATATCAAGAAAATTTAAAAGATGGTGGGCGATGACAGGCTCGAACTGCCGACCCTCTCGGTGTAAACGAGATGCTCTACCAACTGAGCTAATCGCCCATCTTTTTAGATTTAATCTTCTCGAGAAAAAATTTAGGAAACATTATTAAACCTAGAAAAATTAAAAATTCCAGAAGAATTTTGTCTTTCTTTAAAATAACAATGCAGATTTATTTATAATTTAAAAATAATAAGACACCTAAACAAAAAAACCTCGTAACTCCTAAGAGGTACGAGGTTTTAAAAAATAAACCGTTATACTATTACTAGTTTACAGCATCTTTCAAAGCTTTTCCTACAGAGAATTTAACTCTTGTAGAAGCTTTAATTTGGATTTCTTTTCCAGTTTGAGGATTACGACCTTTTCTAGCTGCAGTTTTTACAGTTTTGAAAGTTCCGAAACCAATCAAAGTTACAGAATCTTTTTTCTTTAAAGCTTTAGTGATTGATACTAGAGCAGCTTCTAAAGCAGCACCAGAATCTTTTTTTGATAAGCCAGTAACTTTGGCAATCTCATTAACTAAATCTGTTTTATGCATGTTAAAGTTTTTTTAAGATTAATAATTAAGAACCTTAAACATATCACGTCACCCTGATCTTACGACTCAGAACGCAATCTGTTTCGCCATATAATTATATTAGAAAAATATTAAAGCAACTACTTTATTTGCTTTTTTCTGGCATATTGAAAATGAGACAGCTTATATATCTACTGCTTGCAGAAAAAAATTCTTGTCTCCGATACAATAAAATCAAGCTTCTGATCCCACTCATCATTATTTATTTTGTCACAGATCTGCATATCATATGCCAAGCCGATAAATTTTATTTTTTTATTATTGATTCGAAAATTCCCAATGGTTGCATCGTAAAATCCCCCACCCATACCTACTCTATTACACTCCATATCGCAAGCAACTAAAGGAACAAATATAATGTCTGGAATTAAATCTATATTAGATGATTTTGGCTCTAACAATTTAGGATAAAAAACATTCTTTTCTAACTCATCACCATCTTTATATTCTTTAAAAGATAATATTTTTTCATTTATCTTAATCTTAGGCAAAGCAATGATATTACTACCTTCCTTTAAATTTTTAATGATAAATTTTGGATTCACTTCATTACCAACTGCAAGATAAAATGCTAATTTTTGATTAAGTATATTAGGAAAATTTTTACTAAAATTCTTTGCAATTAAATCAGAGTGCGTACTTACATAATCTAAACTAAAACCATCACGCTTCTTTTTGAAAATTTTTCTAATTTCTGATTTATCCATAAATTAATTATAAGATGTGAACACCACCAAGGGGATGAGTATATTCTATATCGACCTGGATCAAAATAGGTGGGCACTATGTAATATAACATCAGTTGTAACAGTGACAGTTCCCGGATTTAAAAATATTCGGTTCAAAGAAATTAAACCCTGTCCATCTTGGCAGTGCAATAAAAATTATAACAGAGTTTTAGTTTTACTTGCAAGCTTTGTAGTATCAAATATCTCAACTACGATAATCTTTATTAATTTTGATATATCCTTCAGTAAAATCACAAGTCCATACAGTGGCAGAATTCAATAATTTTTGCTCAACATTACCTAAATTAATATCAACTTCAATTTTAACTTCCTTACCAAGCAAATATTGATGTGCTACCTTTTCTACATAATCGGATCTGCGCTCACCATTTTCTGCAATTACTGAGTCACCAATTTTTATACCCAATTTTAACTGATCAACTTTTTCACCAGATTTTCCAACTGCCATTATAATTCTACCCCAATTTGGATCAGCACCAGCAATTGCAGTTTTTACCAAAGGAGAATTAGCAATTGATAAAGCAATATTTTTAGCTGATATTTTTGATTCCGCACCAAGCACAACAATTTCAATTAATTTGGTAGCTCCTTCACCATCAATAACAATTTTTTTGGCTAAATCTAACATTAATTCTTTTAAAACAGCTTTAAAATCAGATAATTCCGGATCATTAATATCAGTAATTAATTTATGTTTAGCCTTTT
>CAMDAI010000065.1 GCA_945888585.1 Rickettsia typhi
ATTCATTTGATTTCCTTAGCGATTTTTCTGGCTTTATTATCATTTTCTAAAACATCTTCCAAAGAAGATATGTTACTGTATGGCAAACGCTCCAAAACTTCTACAACTATTTTTGTTATGTCACTAAAAGCAATTTTATCATGTAAAAATCTTTCCACCGCAATTTCATTGGCAGCGTTTAAAATACAAGGCGCATTACCACCAATTTCCATTGATTCTCTTGCTAATTTTAAAGCTGGGAATTTTTTTTCATCGGGAGCAAAAAAATTAAGCGATCCAATTTTAGCTAAATCTAATTTCTGATGTTTAATTGCAATTCTTTTGGGAAAACCAAGTGCGTATGAAATTGGAGTTTTCATATCCGGTTTACTCATCATTGCCAAAGTTGATCCATCTGAATAATTCACCAAACCATGAATGATTGATTCCGGATGAATTACTACATCAATTTGATTTTTATCAACCGGAAATAAATGATAGGCTTCAATCATCTCCAAGCCTTTATTCATCATGGTCGCTGAATCTACTGAGATTTTTGCACCCATCTGCCAATTAGGATGTTTTATAGCCTGCTCCTTAGTGATATTTTTCATCTGTGCCAAACTATATTTAAAAAATGGCCCACCGGAAGCAGTTAAAACAATATTATCAATTAAATCTAAATGATCATTTTCAAAAATTTGATAGATGGCATTATGTTCAGAATCAATTGGAATAAGCTTTACTTTATGTTTTTTAGCTTCTTTTAAAATTATATCTCCAGCCGAAACCAAACATTCTTTATTAGCCAAACCAATATTAGATCCAGCGCGAATTGCATTAATTGTCGGCATTAAAGCTGCCATTCCTACAATTGCAGATAAAAATAAATCACACTTAATCTGCGCCACTTCATTAATCGCTGCCTCACCGGCAAGCACTTTAATTTTAGGCAAATCTTCTAAAGCTTCTTTTAATTCCAAATAGTGGTCTGGATTAGAAATTATCACATATTTTGGCAATAACTTTCTGGCTTGAACTGCCAAACTTTTAACATCACGATTAGCAGTGAGCGCAATAATTTTATAAGATGTGGGAGAATTAAGAATTACTTCAATAGCATTCTTACCAATTGAACCCGTAGAACCAAAGATTGAAACTGTTTTTATCATTTTTTATTTCTTTACAAAAAACTCTTGTGCCTTACTCTTGCCAAAATCTTCACTATACAAACCTTTCAATCTTATGATGAAAATTAGGAATTTCAAATATTTAATAGTAATTTTACTAGTTTTTCAATTGATCTTAAATGCAGATCTTAAACTGCTGTTTCTGTAGTATCCGAGCTCATTTCTTTGATTTAAAAAGCAACGATATTGATCTTGAAAAGTGTAAAATTGATCAATGAATTCTTGTTGAAATTCTGGTTTGCAAAGTAGATGTATTAACTCTTTTAAATCCTTTCACATCTCGATCTTGGCCTTTCAGTAATGTATCTTCTGATAATTGCCTTCTGATTTAGCTTCTTTAAAATAAATTACTTTCTGGCAATCATGAAAAACTAAAAATCCATATTCTCTACCAAAAAAAGTTGCGTCAATTAATAGATTTATTGTTTTTAAAATATTACCATGGGCTTGAAAATGCAGGAGAAAATCAGGTTTTTAGCCCACCATTTTTTAATTATGCCAAAAATTATGACCCTGATCGTTACACCATTATTATGCAATATTTTTCGCAGTAAATAGGACTCTACAAAACTACTTTTATATCAATCTAATAATAACTTCCACCAGAGGTTTTTTGCCAATTAATTCGTTGATAACTTTAGAAATATAGGTTTTAACAGTTTTTTCTAAAGTGGCTTCAATCTTGTCTAAATTAGCATTTTTCTTTTGTTTTTTAGAAAATAATTTGTCCTTTAAACCTTTTTTACCAATTCCAGCTTCTTTTAATGATGTTCTGATTTTTAAATTAACTTCTCTTTTAATTGCATTTAAAGTATCACGATCATCTTTAAAATCATAGGCACCTGGAGCTAAAATAACCGTATCTCCAATGATATTTCCATCTCTTGAATCAATCACAGCATTTACAATAACAATTCCAGAATGCTCTAACTTCTTTCTGGTTTTAATTATTTCACCATTAATCGGAACCAACTGTCTACCATCAACTCCTAAATATCCCGTTTGCACAACACCAATGATTTCACTATCAGTTTTAGATAAACGAACCACTGAACCATTTTCAACTGTGATAACTTTTTTTACACCCATTTCTTTGGCTAAAGCACAGTGGCTTTGAATATGAACAAATTCTCCATGAACCGGAACTGCAATTTGCGGCTTAGCTAAATCATACATTTCACGAAGTTCATCTTGATTAGGATGTCCTGAAACATGAACAAAATGATCTTTTTCAGTAATTACCGTAATTTTTCTTCTGGCAAAATCATTGAATAAACTGAAAATAGCTTTTTCATTTCCCGGAATAATTTTGGAAGAAAAAATCATAGTATCACCAGCCGCAAAGCGGATAGTTGGATTAGCATCATTAGCAATTTTTCGAGCCGATGCCATTGGCTCTCCCTGACAACCTGTAGCCAAAACTAAAATTTCATTCTTGGAATAATTTTTAAGTTCACGATCAGAAATTATATTATCAAAACCTTCGAAATATCCTGATCTCTTAGCAACTTCCACAATTCTATGAAGTGAAAAGCCAGCTAATACAACCTTTCTACCACAAGCTTTGGCAACTCTAGCAATAGTATTAACTCTGGCAATATTGGAAGCAAAAGTGGTAATTCCAACCATATGTTCACATTTTCCAACAATTTCTCTTAAGCTTTCATACAAATCACCTTCAGATCTTGATCTTCCAGGGCTTAAGGCATTAGTTGAATCGCAAATTAAAGCTAAAATATCTCCCCGATCACCATAGGATTTTATTTTTTCTTTTTCGGAAATATTTCCAATAACCGGATCTGGATCAAACTTCCAATCGCCACTGTGAAGAATATTGCCATGATTGGTTTTAATCATTAAAGCATTCATCTCAGGAACTGAGTGGGTTAAACCAATGAATTCAATTTTAAATGGATCTAAATCCAATTCCTTACTTGGATCAATTATTACAATTTTAACTTCTCTGGCAAAAGGAAATTCTTCTAATTTAGAGCGTAGAAACTTAGCGGTAAAATTAGAAGTATATATTGTTATACCAAGCTCTTGCCATAAATATTGCACTGCACCCAAATGATCTTCATGGATATGAGTAAGAATTAATCCAACAATATTTTTCTTCTGATCACGAGCAAAAGTAATATCTGGTGCCAACATATCAATTCCCGGAACATCATGAGCAAATCCAAGCCCCAAATCCACCATCAACCACTTACCATTTAAGTGATACATATTAACATTCATGCCAATTTCACCGGCACCACCAAGCGGGGTAAATAAAAGTTCTGAATGATGTTTTTTTAAATTAATGTTCATTTTTGTTTTTAATTGTTTGTTTCATTTTTGATTTTGATGCCTTTCAATTTATCCGAAGGTAAATTATTAAACATAACCTCATGCTCTTTAACATCGGTTATTCTATTGGTAGCAATTCGATTAATTAGATAAAATAACTTAACAGCCGTTTCTTTATCATCTTTTAAATTCATCTCTCCGATATGAACCGCCTCATTTCCAATAACTCTAACTATGTGCAAAGCTTGTTCTATTTCTTTTGGCATACCTTCATTGACCAAATGAGAAATATTTTCATGTAATTTGCCAGCTTTATTTCCTGATTTTTCACATAATTCTCTACATAATTTATCAAGAATTAGTCTAAGTAGAGCACAAGAACCTCTCGGAGATTTATGAACTATTGATGCAGCTTCTAAATAATCCTTCTTAATATCTTCATTTAAATCTTGATTAGGTGATTCTATCCCTGAATCATCAGGATAAATCATTCTTTGATCTTGCCAAACTGAATGCTCCTTACATCTACTACAAATTGCAATAAATAAATCTTTAGCATATACTACATGCACTCCCATACTATCAATTAATTGATTCCACTTTTGCATAGCATAAGTACCACAATGCGGGCAATGAAATCCATCTAATTTATAAATTGGAGCAATATAATTTTTACTCATTAAATTTAAAAAATAATTTTAACTAAATTCATATATTACAAATCGGCTTTTACAAAGAACAATGAGGTATTTTGTTTTTTATAGCGTAATAATTCAAAATATATGAGAAATAAAAATGACCTGAGTAAGTGGTAACTTACACAGCCACAGCAACTTGTAAGTCAGTTCAAAATAAAAATTATGATTTGTTACAAAGCTTGATTATTTTGATAAATCATCCTTAATCCTTCTAAAGTTAGATCTGGCTCAACATAATTTACTTCTGGAATTGAATTTTCAAAAACACTAAGCAATCCACCGGTAATAATTACTTTCATTTCTTTTCCATATTCATCTTTAATTCTTTTAATCAAACCCTCAACCAAACTTATATAACCAAAATAAATTCCAGAATTAATAGCTTCAAAGGTTGATTTGCCAATGACATGTTCTTGCTTTTTCAACTGAATTTTTGGTAATTGGGCCGTCATATCATGCAAAATTTTAATTGATAAATTTACACCGGGAGAAATAACGCCGCCTAAATATTCGCCATTTTCTCCAACAACATCAAAAGTTGTAGCAGTTCCAAAATCAACAATTATAAGATTACCGCCAAATTTTTTATATCCGCAAATTGAATTAACCAATCGATCAAAGCCCACTTCCTTTTTATTTTTAACTTGAATATCAATATCTAATTTAACTGATTTTTCACCCAAAATTAAAACTTCTCCATTATAGAATTTTTTAACTGCATCGCTAATAACACTAGTTAATGATGGCACTACCGAAGAAATAATCACGCCAGAAATTTTTAGGCAATCAATCGAATTGGTCAGAAATAACTCAATAATATCGACTGCGTAGATTTCAGAATTTTTATTTTTATCGCTATTTAAACGCCATTTTTGGATCAAATTTTCATCAGAAAACAAACCAAAAACTGTGTTGGTGTTACCAATATCAATTGCAAGTAACATGATGGATCTATTTTAACAATTGACAGGCTTTAGCAATTCGCTCCATTGCATTTTTTAAGAAATCTTCCGAAGCAGCATAAGAAATTCTAAAAAACCCTTCTGCACCAAAAGCAATTCCAGGAACAACAGCAACTAAAGCTTCTTCTAAAATGTAACTGGCAAAATCATTGGAATTTTTAATTACTTCACCTTTAGGAGTTTTTTTACCAAATAAACCTTCACAAGATGGAAATACATAGAATGCTCCGTTAGGCATATTGCAATTAATTCCATCAACAGCATTTAACATTTTAACTACCATATCACGACGATTTTGGAAAACTTGCTTGCTGCTGTTAATGTAATCTTGTGGACCATTCAAAGCCTCAACTGAAGCAGCTTGACTAATTGATGATGGAGAAGAAGTGCTCTGAGATTGAATAGTGGACATCGCTTTAATTAAAGAAGCATTGCCAGCGCCATATCCAATTCTCCAACCCGTCATAGCATAAGCTTTGGAAACCCCATTTACGATTAAAATACGATCTTTTAATTTAGGTTCAATTTCTGCAAGAGTGGCAAATTTTAAGCCATCAAAAATTAAATGTTCATAAATATCATCTGATAAAATATGAATTTGAGGATATTTTAAAAACACATCGGCTAAAGCACGAAGCTCTGCTTTATTATAACATGCACCAGTTGGATTACTTGGAGAATTTAAAATTAACCATTTAGTTTTGTCAGTAATTTTCTTTTCTAAATCAGCTGGTAAAATCTTGAAATTAGTTTCAGCTTTGCCATCAACCACTACTGGAGTTCCACCCGCAAGCAAAACCATATCTGGATAGGAAACCCAATAAGGTGCTGGAACAATAACTTCATCACCAGCATTTAGAGTAGCTACTAAAGCATTATAAATAACCTGTTTAGCACCAGTTCCAACTGTGATTTCATTTAAATTATATTCAATACCATTTTCTCTTTTGAATTTAGCTATAATAGCTTTTTTAAGAGAAGCTGTTCCATCTACCGCAGTATATTTGGTATCTCCAGCTTTAATTGCTTTAATTGCAGCTTCTTTAATATTTTCCGGAGTATCAAAATCAGGCTCACCCATTCCTAAGCTAATAATATCTTTGCCTTGTGCTTTTAATTCAGCAGCTTTCATGCTTACGGCAATAGTTGGAGAAGGTTTTATATTAGAAAGATTATTTGATAAAAATGACATGATTATTACTTTTAAAAAATTGGTATATTGGATGATTTGAGTGATTAGATGTGGATGTAAATGTAATTACAAAACTAATTACTCAGGGCACTTAACAATTGACTTTTGGTTTATATTTTGATTTATTCCATTTGTCAATTTAAATGAAGAAAAACCTACATTAATTCTATGGCTCACGGAAATATCGGAACTGACGCTTTGTTCCTTGGTTTAACTAGGCCTCCAATGCTTTTTGGAGTAAGTTATACTTTTGCTGCAGTTAATGGCATTGTTTCTCTTTTGGCTTTTATTATTACTAATAGTTTCTTCTATTTATTGGTGCTTTTGCCTGCAATTCATATGGCTTGCTGGTTTTTATGCTTAAAAGAACCAAGAGCAATGGAATTATTTCTAGCCAAAGTTTCTAAATGCAATATCTGCCGTAATAGAATCTATCATGGCGGTGCCAATTCTTATGATGTTTATTAAATAATTTTCAAATTAAAATGCATAAATTCCGCACTCATAATTGCAATCAGCTGAATAAAAATAATATCGGATCAGAAGTTAAATTATCCGGCTGGGTTCATTCCAAAAGAGATCATGGTAGCTTAATTTTTATTGATCTGCGCGATCATTATGGCATCACACAATGCGTAGTTGATAGTCAAAATACCAGCTTAAATCTAGATCAAATTGCTGGGATTAAATTAGAATCAGTTTTAACTATTAGCGGTAATGTTGTTGAAAGATCAGGAGATTCACAAAATTCAAATCTGGCTACTGGCACAATTGAAGTTCGCATTAAGGAACTTCAAATTGAATCTCTTGCTGAGCAAATTCCGTTTCAAATAAATGACAAAAATGACAATTCTCCGGAAGAACTTCGCCTG
>CAMDAI010000066.1 GCA_945888585.1 Rickettsia typhi
CATAGAATTCCATCATTTTTTCTCTTTCTTCAAAGAGCCAAAGAAGAGGAGTCATAGCACCAACGTCCAGAGCTTGAGTGGTTATGGCCATGATGTGATTGAGAATCCTAGTAATTTCACTAAACAGAACTCTGATATATTGGGCGCGAATTGGAACTTGGCATTTTAATAATTTTTCTATAGCCAAACAATAAGCATGCTCTTGACACATCGGCGAAACATAGTCCAAGCGATCAAGGTAAGGCAAAGCTTGTAAATAAGTTTTATATTCCATTAATTTTTCAGTGCCACGATGCAGAAGGCCAATATGTGGATCTGCTCTTTCAATGACTTCACCATCCATTTCTAAAACCAATCTTAAAACTCCGTGCGCAGCAGGGTGCTGAGGTCCGAAATTGATGGTCATGTTTTTTAAATCTACCTGTTTCATCAAAAATTTGAATTTCTAAAAAGAGATGCGAAGGGGAGTAAATTAAATAAATTGGCAGAAAAAACAACTAAATTTTGATAATTTTTATTTATATTGAATCATTCAAATTACTTGCTTTGCTGCGTCATTTGTACTCATAGATTTTTTTTAATTGAATGAGTTGCAAATTACTCGGAGCTAAAGCTCCTGCGTCATTTGTCATATTCTAATTGTAAATTAGGTTTGGAAATAATTTTTACATTATGCCCAAGCAGCAATGGGCGCATTTTTTTGGAATGACCAAGATCTTTGTTTTTGGCAATAAAAATTGGAATTTTTAATTTAAAATTATCAATTCTTTCAATAAATCTTTTTATAGCAATTTCAATATTATTAGATTTAGGAGTGCCGTGAGGATTGGCTTCCATGAAATTTCCAAGCAGTATAGCTTTGGGTTGTTTTTTCATGGTTAGGATTAAATCGACTATTTGACGAAAATAACGGTCTAAACGTTCACCATCTTCTCCTTCATCTTCTAAAAAGAGAATTTTATTTTCAAAATCAATTTGATATTTGGTGCCGAAATGTCCAGCAATAACGCTAATACATCCACCCGTTAGGGGAGTTTTATTGATGATTTTGTTGATTTTATTTAGAGCAATTAAATCATAGTTGAATTTAGTTTTTTTGGTAAAAATTAAATTTTTTAATTCTGTAACGGATTCTTTTTCAATGATATTTTTTGATAGCTGAGTAAGAACCGGCGCACACAAAATCTGCCACTTCCATCTATCTTGTAAAAAAGTTGCAACTGAACAAATGTCAGAAAATCCAATAAAGATTTTACTTTGTTTAATTTTTTTGGCTTTGTCTAAAAATGGTAAAATATCACCACTGCCATAACCACCTCTGGCACACCAAACTATTTTAGAATCCTTATTTTTTAGTGCTTCATAGAATTGCTTAAAACGTTTTTCGGGAGAATAAGAAGGAAATTCATTTTCTGAATTTTCTTTTTTAGTTGGTGTGGTTTCTTGTTCAAAGAGAATTCTTGGAATTAAATTTAATTCATTTTTTACATAATTTTTGATGGCGATAATTTCGGATGCAGTGGAGCAGGTGGCTGGAAAAATAATATCTACCACATCATTTTTTTGTAATTTTATAAATTTCATGAATAGTTTAAATTCTTGCTTTTAGCTAAAAGTTTTACTAATCATATAACGCTGTTAATTTATTTTTTCCAGTCACAAAATAGAGTAGCACTCGGTCAAGTAAACATTAGTAAATTTATGGGAATCATTTCATTTTTTCATCTTTTAAAGGCAGAGCAGATAAAAAAAGCTGATCTTGATCATATTTTTGAACTGGCAAACAAATATCAAACTACTAATCGTGAAGATGTACTAAGAGATTCTGGGCTTCATAGTAAGGTTTTGGCAACACTTTTTTTTGAGTCTAGCACTAGAACCAGATTTTCATTTGAAGCAGCAATGGCACGTCTTGGTGGTAAGGTTATAACTTTAGAGCAAGGTCAGGCATCATCTGCTTCAAAAGGGGAAACTATGTCGGATTTAGGAATTATTGTTGGTGGCTATGCTGATGCAATTGTAATTCGTCATCCACAAATTGGTTCAGTTGCGGAGGCGGCAAAATTTGCCAAAGTTCCGGTTATTAATGCGGGAGATGGAGCTGGTGAACATCCAACTCAGGCTTTGGTTGATTTGTATACAATTTTTACCGAAAAAAAACGTTTAAATAATTTAAAGATTGGAATTTTAGGAGATCTTAAATATGGCAGAACCACTAATTCGCTTTTATCATTATTTGGTGAGTATAAGGATAATCACTTTACTTTAATTTCTGATCAATTTTTGTCATTAACTCCAGAGCGTAGAGAAAGGTTAAATTCTTATAATTACCAATTTACGGAGACTGATAATTTGGAAAATGCCATTAAAGATTTGGATGTTTTATATGTTACAAGAGTGCAAAAAGAAAGATTTGAGAGCTTGAGTGAATATGACAGGGTAAAGAATTTATATCGAGTTAATAAAAAAGCCTTATTACACGCAAAATCAAATTTAATCATAATGCATCCGCTTCCAAGAGTTAGTGAAATTGATCCGGAAATTGATTTTTTGCCTTCAGCAAAATATTTTAAACAAGCAGAAAACAGCCTTTATGTTAGAATGGCTCTTTTAACATTAATGCTTAAGTAAATCGTACTTCCATGACTTATCAGAAAATTAAGAAGCCACTGATATTTTCTCTAATCTTTTTAATATCATTGGCAATTATAACAATGTTATCTAATGAATGGTATTTTGAAAAAGTATCGTTGGCTGAAGCAAAAAAGAGAAATTTAGAGCAGCTTAGCGCTAATGCAATTAAACATGCTTATGCCGCTAGTCTATTTCATGGGGTACTACAGAATATGTGGCTGGGAAGGCGTATTTCTCGTGGAGTGGTGGTATTTTTTGGTGAAGTAAATGAAGTTGCGGAGTTAATTTTTAGATCAAAAAAAGATTCAACTTTAGAAATCATGAAAGATTTACACAATAATATGGTTGGGGTTTGTGTTTCTGAGTGGTTAAAAGATAATAATATTAAGCAAAGTCGCTTAGTTGTAATGGGAGAATTTGCTAAAAAAGGATTATTAATGTCATCGAGAGAAGATATTAATTTAAAAGATGATGAAAAAGAAATTTCCAGAAAAACCTCAAATTTTTGGGTTGCAAAAAAATGGTTTGAAAAGAATAAGTGGGATATTATTAGGAAAGTCAGAAGAGAATTGGTTAGTGAAATTGTAGAAGAAAATATTTAATTTTGGTTGGTAAAGATCTTATTTTTTAATTGTTGATGAAAGGAAGGTGTAATAAAAATGATGTAATATATTGTATATACTGGGTTTGCTATTTTTTTTACCCAATCCTATTTACTTTTAGAAAGTATATATTACAGTAGCAATCCGAATCTACTATTGGTGGAATTCGGGCTTCTTCTTCCCGCTTTTCTCCCAGATAATAATCTCTAAAATTCTCACAGATAATATGACAAAATCCTCCGGAGTTTCGCGTATCTTAAATTTAATCAAAGAAAATAATATTAAGTTTGTTGATTTTCGTTTTACCGATTATCGAGCAAAATGGCTTCATATTAGTCATTGTGCTGATGCAATTGGTGAAGAAGAGTTAACTAGAGGGGTTGCTTTTGATGGCTCTTCAGTGCCGGCTTGGAAACAAATTAATGAATCAGATATGATTTTGATGCCAGAATTAGATTCGGCTTTTATTGATCCTTTCAATGCACTTCCAACTTTAGTTTTAATTTGCGATGTAATTGAACCTAAAACTGATCTTGGTTACGATCGTGATCCAAGACATACTGCTAAATTAGCTGAAGAATATTTACAATCTACAGGAATTGGTGATGCTGCTTATTTTGGTCCAGAACCAGAGTTTTTTGTATTTGATGATGTAAGATATCAAGTTAAACCAACCGGTAGTTTTCATGAAGTTGATTCAGAAGAATTGCCTCATAATAATGGTAAAGTTTATGAAGCCGGAAATATGGGACATCGTTCTTTAGTGAAGGGTGCTTATTTTGATTTGGCACCACTTGATTCTGGAAATGATATTCGTGCTGAAATGGTAGAAACTTTAAGAGAAGTTGGAATAACTCCAGTTTTGCATCATCATGAAGTTGCCAATGCTCAATTTGAAATTGGCTTTAAATATAGCACTTTAGTTAAAACTGCAGATAATGTTCAAAAATTAAAATATGTTGTACAAAATGTTGCAAATTCCTATGGAAAAACAGCAACTTTTATGCCTAAACCAATTTATGGTGATAATGGTTCAGGAATGCATGTACATCAATCAATTTGGAAAAATGGCCAACCATTATTTTTAGGAAATGGTTATGCTGGTTTGTCTGATTTGGCTCTTTATTATATCGGTGGAATTATTAAGCATGCTAAAAGTATTAATGCTTTTGCTAATCCAACTTTAAATAGTTATAAAAGATTAGTTCCGGGTTATGAAGCTCCGGTTTTGCTAGCTTATTCTTCAAAAAATCGCTCTGCTTCAATTAGAATTCCGCATGTAACCAACGAAAAAGCAAGAAGACTTGAAGCTAGATTCCCAGATCCTGCTGCTAATCCATATTTGGCATTTTCTGCAATGCTTATGGCTGGTTTGGATGGAATTAAAAATAAGATTCATCCAGGTGAAGCTGATAATCGTGATTTATATGAATTATCACCAAAGGAATTGAAAAAAATTCCAGCAGTTGCTTCTTCACTAAGAGAGGCCTTAACCGCTCTTGATAAAGATAGAGAATATCTAAAACAAGGTGGGGTTTTCACAGATGGACAAATTGATGCTTACATCAAACTTAAATTGAAGGAAGTGGAAAGATACGAACAAGTTCCTCATCCAATTGAGTTTGAAATGTATTATAATTGCTAATTATTTTTTTACCCTCTCCTTCCTAATTGCTCAAGAAAGGAGAGGGGTTCTTGAGCGGATTTTCAAAATAAATTTATGAAACTGATTGCAAATAAAGATATTGATGCCGTCCTCTGCGCTGCGGATGGTAGCTATTTTTTTGGGCGTGGAGTTGGAAAGAAGGGTGAAGTAATTGGTGAGATTTGTTTTAATACCTCAATTACTGGTTATCAGGAAATATTAACAGATCCTTCTTATGCTGGGCAAATTATTACTTTTACTTTTCCACATATTGGAAATGTTGGTTGCAATGATGATGACAATGAAAAATCAAGACCAAGATGCAGTGGTTTGGTTATTCGTGAAAATATAACAACAGATTCTAACTATCGTAGTAAAATTCATTTAAATTCCTGGTTAGAAAATCATAATTTAACAGGAATTTGTGGAGTTGATACTAGAGCTCTTACTAAAAAAATTAGGGTTGATGGTGCTAAAAATGCAATTATTGCTTTTTTTGATCACGGTAAGGAAATTGATACTGACGAATTAATCAAAAAAATTGTTAATTTGCCTGATTTAGATGGTTCTGAGCTTTGTTCCAGAGTTAGTACTGAAAAAAATTATAATTGGGAAAATGGTTTTATTTATGAGCCAAAAAATAAAAGCAGTTCTGCAATTTATAATGTGGTAGTAATGGATTATGGCGTTAAAGAAAATATTCTAAGATGCTTGGTTGAAAACGGATTTAGAGTTACTGTGCTTTCAGCGCAGGCTTCTTATGCGGAAATCATGAAAAATAATCCAGACGGGGTATTTTTATCTAACGGTCCTGGAGATCCCGGTGAAACCGGAAAATATGCCAAAGAAGTTATCCAGAAGTTACTCAATGATGATTTGCCGATTTTTGGGATTTGCATGGGTCATCAACTTCTTAGTTTGGCGGCAGGATTAAAAACAGTAAAAATGCATCAAGGTCATCGTGGCGCTAATCATCCGGTGAAAAATTTGCTTAAAAATACAGTAGAAATTACCAGTCAGAATCATGGTTTTTGTGTAAAAAACAAGAATTTGCCAGACAATATAGAGATTACTCATTTATCATTATTTGATGGAACTATTGAAGGTATTAGATTTAAAGATAAACCAGCATTTTCAGTACAATATCATCCGGAAAGTTCTCCTGGGCCGCATGATAGTCGATATTTATTCGAACAATTTTATAATTTAATTAAATCTAAAAAAAATAATGTCACGACTCGAATGTAATTCTATTCTGATAATCGGAGCTGGTCCAATAGTGATTGGACAGGCTTGTGAATTTGATTATTCCGGAACTCAGGCTTGCAGAGTTTTAAAGGAAGAGGGTTATCGAATTATTTTGGTGAATTCCAATCCGGCCACTATTATGACTGATGAGATTGTGGCTGATGCAACTTATATCGAACCGATTACTCCCGAAGTTGTTGAAAAAATTATTGAGAAAGAAAGACCGGGTGCAATTCTTCCAACTGTTGGTGGTCAAACGGCACTAAACTGTGCGTTAGAGCTTCATAAAAGAGGAGTTCTAGATAAATATAATGTGAAGATGATAGGTGCCGATCCAAAGGCAATTGAAAAAGCTGAAGATCGTCGAAAATTCAATATTGCAATGGCCAAAATTGGTTTAGAAGTTACTAGAAATGCAGTAGTTTCCAATATTGCTGAAGCAAAAGAAGCTTTAAAAGTGATTGGGTTGCCGGCAATTATTCGTCCATCATTTACCTTAGGTGGCGCAGGTGGGGGAATTGCTAATACCGAAAAAGAATTTCTAGAAATTGCGGCTTATGGTCTTGATCTTTCACCAGTTGGAGAAGTTTTGATTGATGAATCAATTTTGGGATGGAAAGAATACGAGATGGAAGTTATTCGTGATAAAAATGATAATGCTATAATTGTCTGTTCAATTGAAAATATTGATCCGATGGGAGTGCATACGGGAGACTCAATTACTGTGGCTCCGGCTTTAACCTTGACCGATAAAGAATATCAAAAAATGCGTGATGCTTCAATTGCAGTTTTGCGTGAGATTGGAGTTGAAACCGGTGGATCAAATGTGCAATTTGCAGTAAATCCAAAAGATGGTAGATTAATAGT